>CAZANK010000373.1:2398-4165 GCA_964486235.1 uncultured Prolixibacteraceae bacterium
TGATGAAAGTACTTCAGCAGTCCCGATTTCTTTAGTTTACGCTCCTGGTCCAGCAAGTCACCCTTCGACGCCAACACCAGACGGTAGCGTCCATACAACCTCTCCAAAAGATCCGGCACATGGTCAAGCAGGATCACGTCTCTTTGCAACATGCGTTTGCCGATCGCGATGATCGCTTCAATCTGGTCAGGTCTGACCCTGTTTTTTGACAACAGCAGTGACGTCTCGATGAGCGAGAGCATAAATGCCTTTATTCCGTATCCGTACAGTTCCATATTTTGCATTTCCACCCGGAATAACGAACCGGCAGTTTCTCCGGCCGGTGCGTATCCGGCCATCACCTGGCAATATTCACGCTCCGCCTCCCTGAAAAAGTTTTCATTTTCCCACAGCGTATCATCCGCATCAAACGCAATGGCCTCAATGTCTTTTAAACCCATTTTGAATAAGAATTACCCGGCAGTAAAAATACGATTAATCCAACAAAAGCCGAATGCATCCGAAAATGAGGTCCGGAAAATCCGGATTAAACTTTTTAGCTGTCACTACCGGTTTTTAGCCGGAAAAATGTACTTTTGCAAGTCAGTTTTTAAGACAAAGTATCAGCAAAATAGAAGAAATTCTGCAAGCAATACAGTTGCGTATGAAACGGGAGAAGATCAAAGAAGTACTGACCGGCGGGCAAATTGGCCGCCAGGTATTGGTAAAGGGTTGGGTGAGGACCAAACGCGAAAGTAAAAATGTCAATTTCATTGCCCTGAACGATGGTTCAACCATCCACAATTTGCAGATCGTGGCCGAAGTTGAAAAGTTCGGTGAAAGTTTTCTGAGAGACATCAATACAAGTACCTCGCTGGCCGTGACCGGAGAGCTGGTGAAATCGGCGGGAAGCGGACAGGCCGTCGAGCTGAATGCCTCGGAAATAATCATTTACGGGAAGGCCGATCCTGATAAATACCCGATCCAGCCTAAAAAACACAGTCTGGAATTCCTCCGCGAAAATGCCCACCTGCGTTTCCGCACGGCGACGTTCAGCGCGGTTTTCCGGATCAGGCACGCGATGGCTTTTGCCATTCACAACTATTTTAATGACAAGGGGTTTTATTATCTTCACACCCCGATCGTTACGGCTTCGGACGCGGAAGGTGCGGGACAAATGTTCCGGGTCTCCACGCTGCCGGCCATGAATCCGCCGCTAAACGATCAGGGACAGGTCGATTTTGTCCAGGATTTTTTCGGTCGTCCCACCAACCTGACTGTTTCCGGACAGTTGGAAGGCGAACTTGGCGCCACGGCGCTGGGTGAGGTATACACGTTCGGCCCGACATTCCGCGCCGAAAATTCCAACACCACCCGGCATCTGGCCGAATTCTGGATGATCGAACCGGAGATGGCCTTCTATGAACTGAAGGATAACATGGATCTGGCCGAAGAATTTCTGAAATACCTGATCGGCTATGCGCTTGATCACTGCCTGGACGATCTGAAATTCCTGAGTAACAGGCTTCAGCAAGAGGAAAAGAGCAAGCCTGCCGACCAACGCTCCATGGAGCTGATCGAAAAACTTCGGTTCGTCCTCCACAATGACTTTGTACGCTGTACCTATACCGAGGCCATCGATATCCTGAAAAACTCCAAAACCTATAAAAAAGGCAAATTCCAGTTCCCGGTCGAATGGGGTGTCGACCTGCAAAGCGAACATGAACGTTACCTGGTCGAAACGCACTTTCAGAAGCCGGTGATCCTGATCAATTATCCCAAAGAAAT
>CAZANK010000374.1:0-4162 GCA_964486235.1 uncultured Prolixibacteraceae bacterium
AAACCTGATAACATTCTGTATTACAATAGGATGACCGCTTTTGGCGGTAATAGCTATTTTCCAAATAACTACGCTTTGTTCCGAGAAAAAGTGTACCTTTGCAGAAAATTACACATTGTATAGTAATATGAAATTTGAAACTAATGGATGAGATTAGTCAACTTCCATATAACTATCTGGATAAGTACCTGAAAGAAGTGAGGACGCAAGGGCGTTACGCGTTTACCGTTAATGAACTGAAAAACAGGTTCAATTTATCCTATCCTGCTCTCAGGCAAAACCTATTCCGTCTAAAGTTAAAAAAAGAGATAGCGTTGATTCGTCAGGGCTTTTATGTGATTATCCCCCCTGAATATTCAAAACATGGAGGTTGAAGGCGATTTATGATACCACAACGGTACCAAACATTTTGACATAAGCACATTCTGATAGATTGCAGATGAAATTGCTTATCTTTCAAGAGCTAATTAGTTATTGTTGCAAATGTAAAAGTGGACAGCAAAAATAAGTTGAAAATGATAAATTTAGATAAAATAGAAATTACTGATAGTCAATAATCATAACATAAAGGGAGAATATGAAAACATGGAATTTAAAAGTAAAAAGTAATCCTCAAGAGATTAGTAAGAAACTGGATTCAGGACTTGGAACTATAGGCGGATTTGTTTTTAGAATGGATACTGGTACAAAGAATTCTGTAATATTTAAAGTGCGTAAACGGAGTCTAAATTATCTTAATTTCATTAGGGAGAATCAAATTGTTGTAAATGGAAAGATATTAGAAACAGATAGTGAAAATAAGACTGATATAGAAATCACTTTTAGTCATCACTTTTTGACAATGTTGTATGTGTCTTTCTTTGTGGGTTTGGGTCTACTGGCAATAATCTTAGGAATAAGTAACCGTGCAACCATGTTATATGGAGGAATATCTTTATTGATAGGAATTGCACTATGGATTGATGTACGGAAGAATTCTGAAAGGAATATTCGAAAATATAAGACATTAATTTCTGAGATATTAGAGTGATAAAAGAAAAACGTTTGGTAATTTGTATATGCCAGGCGGGAGGTTTAGCGGTCTGAGAAGTCAGACCTTTTGCCCACTTTCCTGCGGTCTGACAGAATTTCTGTGGAAAATCCCGCCCGACCACATACAAGTGACCGGTACATAGAAGAATGGAGGGCCATTGCGCCCTGGACTGGACACTAGATGCTCAGACTTATTCGACCTGTATTGGGCATTGACGAATCTGGATATGGATACTGAAAAAGTTATCCGGTGTTATAAAACCCACATGAAGCATGCCGTAGATAAGATGCCTACAAGGAAACAGTTTCTTGTAAATATGAATGGGAAAATGAGGGAAATGGAATTTATGGAAGATATTCGTCTGGTTTTGAAACAAGAGATAGAATATGATCACGCAATGGCTTGGGAGTTAGTAAAAAGGGAACTGATAGAGAAACTATAAATTTAGGGTATTGATGGAATATGGATTTCTTACAAAACCAGTATGAACTGGTGGATCGTCAGGAGCCTGAGAAAAAGGAAGATCGTTTCTTTGGTCAATATTTTTGGTGGTAAAGGGTACAGGAATAATTACAATGTCACCTTTTACAAAACTCATTTCTTGCTCTTTTTAAGCTTTTCGCTTGCCCAGGTGTCCCATATTTTATCCTCGGTACTATTCCATTCTTTTTCTAAAGAACTTTCGGATAGCGTAGCAAAAGATATCTCCTTTTCATCTTTATCGATCACTTCTATGCTTTTCACATCATTTAGTTTCGATAAAAGCTTTTTAAGAAAAACTCCTGATTCCTTATTTTTTGGAGTAACTAATAGTGCCTGCATATCGGATTTTTTTCCAAAAATACTGAAAAATCGAATACCAGCATCTTGTAAACGGGCCTTTATTCACAACGAACCTGGTGGTGACCAGGCTTTTCCTCGCAATGGTCGGACAAACGGTGGAACGGGTACAGAGGATTATCAGGCTCACCGTAAGCTGGCAAAGCTGGAAAGCCGCTACCCGGAACCCGGTGGAAGCGTTACGGTATGAATGAACGAAAGGAATGCTGAATATTCTCGGTGCCTGATATGCCCAAGAGTATTCCAATATGGTGAGCCTCCAATCTGTCAAAGCCACATTAGCCAATCCATCAAGAAGTTTGCGTGCCGAATGCAGGTGAAGTGAAAATAAATTATTAATTTTGGGAAAAGGATCACAGACATGAATAAACTATTAAATAGAATCACGACGGACCCTGAAATTTGCCATGGCAAACCGTGTATTAGAGGTATGAGGTGGCCCGTTGAAGTGATTATTGATATGTTAGGCTCAGGTATGACAACAGAACAAATACTCGACGATCACAAAGAGTTGGAAAAAGAAGACATCTTGGCAAGCCTGAATTTTGCTAAATTATACTTAACTGGCCGTACCATCAAAGATGTTGCCTGATGAAATTCCTTTGTGATGTCCACATTTCATACAAGTTAGTCACGCATTTGAAATTTCTTGGCTTTGATACAATTCATATAAATGACGTTTTGGATAAATCAGAGACGAAAGATTCAGAGATCTGTAAATATTCCGATCAGAATGACCTTGTCGTTATAACTAAAGATTCAGATTTCCGAAATTCATATTTCATAAAACAAACTCCCAAAAAGCTTATCAAAATTAATTTGGGCAACATTCCAAATCACGAATTGATTACCATTTTCGCTGAAAATATTCATGCGATCCAAAAATTGGACTCAAAACCGAATTTTTTACTGGAGATCGACAAAGACAATATCAGTGTAACTGAAATGGAATAAGACTGGTTGGCTGGCGGTGAAAACGGATACATGAGGTCTTGGTAAAGTTGGTCTGCTATCACACAAGATAATATAGCCATACTTCAAGACATTGAAGGCAATCCGCTTTGTACCAGACAAGACTTGCGTTCCCCGACGATGTAATTTTATGTCGTTGAACTGGCTGCACAGCCTGCCCAAATCAAAAAAGATCCATACGCCCCGCATTAACCTCACCTTCCGGATTATTGAAGAACCGGAACAAAAGGCATAAGGCATCGTCGTAATTCAAGGAATTATTCGCCGTCTTTTAAAATTGGCTATGATCTTGAAAAATATTTGGTTTGCAAACTCAAAGAGGCCGGGTATATTGATGTCAGAAAATCGTCACGGGGAAATTACCCGCTGACCATCTGTGAAATTACGCCTGCAGGGGCTGATGCCTACGAAAAGTATGTGGATGCCATTGAGGAGTATTTTCAATCGTTCAGAGACAAAAGATCTGATTAAAATACTTTAGGCAGTAAGAAACTGCTGAAATATCCGCTTTGGCTGCGGGTGTTGGCGTCAATGTTTACCTGGCAGGCTGAGATGGTGCTCACGCGCTCTTATGCCTTAAGCGTGTTCGGGAAAATACCAGAACCGGGAGAACTGGTGAAACTTGACAACCAGATGGAGTTACCGGAGAACCCGGTTTCTGTTAAAATTTACGGTATGAATAAGCGTTCGGGCTTAGCCGCGTTTCAGAAAAAATTAAAGGCGATCTTTCGCTGATCTGTCGGTGCTCCTTCGCTGGTGTTTGGGTGAGGCATATCCTTATGGTTTAAATGGATGTTAAATGGTCGTTAATAAAGGTTGCAATGGAGCAAATCCGGATGCGTTCTTTGAAAGGGTAATTATCGGAAGATGGTGTGATGACAAAGTTTATTGGGGCATTCAAATCGACGATTGCCTGTAAATTGCCTTTGGTTAACTGGGGTGAATTGGAATATTTATTCTCAGCCGTGGCGGGAATAGCAATTAATTTTCCTTGGGAAACTACTTATAGATCGAATTGAGTAACTTTGTTTTGCGGATTAAATCGGAGAATATGGGGAATTATCGCCAGAATAGTTTCAATTTGCATGATTTGTCACCCCATTTATTTTGGGATGTAGACATGAATTTACTGGATCCTGAAAAAAGCTTTCCGTTTATTACCAAACGGGTTCTTGAATATGGGTTTTTGTCCGATTGGATAAAAGTGTAAAAGAATTATAAATAATCGAACGGATCATGGATATCGTGTCATTTATCCCCCTGGAAATCATTAATTTCTTTCTCGTACTGATTTTTTCGTTGCTGATTGGGCTGGGC
>CAZANK010000375.1:0-4162 GCA_964486235.1 uncultured Prolixibacteraceae bacterium
GCTGCGATCAGGTATAACGGCCACACCTGACTCGCTTTCTCCCCAATTCCCAGGTCCCTCCGTTCTCCGTTCTCCGGTGTCCGTTCTCCGGTGTCCCTTCTCTGTTCTCCGGTCTCCGGTGTCCGGTTTCCGCGTTGCCCTATGCCCTGAGTCTCGTGTTTTGTGTCTTGCGTCTTGATGTCTTGATACTTGTGTCTCACGTCTTTTGTCTTTCTCGGGCTTCCCAGAAATACCATTCCAAAAGCCTTCGTGAAGCAAATCAGGGCCAGTCCGCCGATCAGGACCAGGGCCAGGATTGAAAACAGCATCGTCAGGATAAACAGGAACAAGTCGGACGACAGCCCTTTAAATAATCCGCTATAGATAAAAAACTCCGACACAAACCCGTTGAAAGGCGGTAATCCGCAAATGGCCAGGGCGCCGATCAGGAACAGGTACGCCGTGTGGGGAATCCGCCGGATTAACCCGCCGAGCGCATCCACGTTGAGGGTGTGGGTGGTGAGGTAAACATTTCCGGCGCCAAAGAAAAGCAATGACTTAAATAATGAATGGTTAAGGGTATGCAGCAGGGCGCCTCCAAACCCGGCTACCGCCAATGCCTGCGTGTCATAACCCACTCCCAGACATCCCAGACCAATGCCCATGCCGATAATCCCGATATTCTCAATGCTGTGATAGGCGAGTAGTTTTTTGAGGTTGTGCTGAACAATCGCCAGCATGACACCATATAAGCCGGTGATCACCGAGAAAAACAGAATAAAATAGCCAATGGTAACCATGTCTGTTCTGACCAGCATGAGTATGCGCAGGATCCCGTAGATCCCGATTTTGATGATGACGCCCGACATGGTCCCGGAGATATGTGCGGGGGCAGCGGGATGGGCGAGCGGGAGCCAGGTATGAAAGGGAACAAATCCTGCTTTGATCGCGAACCCGAAAAAGAAAAAGGCGAATAGTCCCACACCCGACAACACGGGTTGGGTGGACGTGAATTTGGAAATGGCCGTGAAGTCGAACGAGCCGGTTTTGATCTTCACCCACATGAACGCCATGGTCAGGAACAGCATACAGACATGCGACTGGATCAGAAAGTTGATCCCTGCCTTCAGGGTTTCCTTTTTATCATGGTCAAAAATGATCGTGATAAAACACGACAAGGCCATGATCTCCCAGACTACCAGCATCACCAGACTGTTTTGGATGACACACAGGTCGATCAGGGACGTGTAAAGCAACAGGGCGGCGACGATATGCAGCGTGATCTTGTCCTGATAATTGGAAATCTGATGGTCGGCAGTTGGACGCGGATTTTCAGGATCAGCATCCGGTTGCCCCGGATGGGATTCGCTTTTGGAATTTGAAGCTTGGAATCTGGGATTTGGAATTTGCCGCTTCAGGTACCGGAACCCATACCAGGTGCCGGTGAAAAAGGTAAAGCTGATGAGGAGCATAAACCAGGCCGAGAGGTGATCGATGCGGACGGGAATCCGGTCTGTGACCCACGACCCCGGATAAATGATCTCGGCGGGTCCGTTGCTGAAAACGGACAGCGCCAGCAAGCTGCCCAGCACGGTCAATCCGGTCATGGCGACCAGGGCAAGAATTCCTCTTCCTTTGAGTTTCAAAAAGGGAATGCTCAGTATCGTTACAAGCGCGAGCAGATTGAATCCTTCAAACAGCAACTTTTCCATTCCTGCAGCAACATTAGGTTCTGAAAAAAAAGTGATTGGGGTTGTCTAAAAACTCTTTCTTGTCATGCCGGATTTCTTCCGGTTTCGTTCCCGGTTAAAGATCTTCCAGCAATGACATGAAGTTAAGGGCTTTTGGGGCAGCCTCAGTAAAACGCGGGCAAAAGTAAACAATTTGCCGAACCGCCGGATTAATCCGTTGTGAATATTAAGTAAATATTAAGGTGTGCGGTATTTAGCTGTCTTTCAGTTCGATCCAGACCGGCGCGTGGTCGCTCGGTCTTTCCCATCCCCGAACCGGATGGTCTACGCCGGCAGCCGTGAGGCGTTCACTTAACGGCGGACTTAGCAGAAGGTGGTCGATTCGCAGTCCTGCGTTGCGGCCGTAAGCATTGCGGAAATAGTCCCAAAAGGTGTAAACCCGTTCGTTGGGATAAAGTTTCCGGATGGCGTCTGTCCATCCCTGATCGAGCAAATTTTTATAGGCGAGGCGGACTTCAGGCAGGAACAGGGCATCTTTTATCCAGCCATCGGGTTTGTAAACATCCAGTTCGGTAGGAATCACGTTGTAGTCGCCTGCCATGACGACGGGTTGGCCTGATGCCAGGAGTCCTGCCGCGTGCGCGGTGAGCCGGTCAAACCAGTTGAGTTTGTAATCGAACTTAGGCCCCGGTACCGGATTTCCGTTTGGGAGATACAGGCAGCAGACAAGGACCCCGTTCACCATGGCCTCGATGTAGCGGCTGTGCGTATCTTCCGGGTTGCCCGGAAGTGTACGCCGGACTTCTGCCGGCTGCTCGTGGCGGGACAGAATCGCCACGCCGTTCCAGCTCTTTTGACCATGCCAGATGGCCTGATAACCCGCTTCGCGGATGGCTTCCAGTGGGAAATTTTCCTGCGGGGCCTTGAGTTCCTGCAGACAAACCACATCAGGCGTTGTTTCAGTCAGCCAGCGTAACAATCCCGTCAACCGCGCGTTGACCCCGTTCACATTAAAAGTCGCGATCCTCATCATGTCTGTTTTTCCCGCGAAGATACTGAAATTTTCGACACAGTTCTTTTGCCCGTGAAGTCCTCCGTGAGGCTTCACGGGCAAAACCGCCGGGAACCGGACTATCGCCCTGCCGGCAATACGCCGGTGCTGTCGGTCAGGAACATCCGCGTACTTTGGGTAAATTCCCCTTCAAAGGGTGCCTGGTATTTCAGGTCGATATAAAAGGCCTGGTACCCGGAAGCCGGAGTGGTTATTTCGTAAGTGAAGCTGTCAATCCCCGCTTTGCTGAGGATGGCGCTTGTCCAGGTCTTATCCCTGAATTCGCGGTCGGGCGAAGTTGCGCTCCATACCATGGCATCGGTCAGTAATTCCGCATCGGCATAAATGGTTACGACGATTTTCCCGTCTTCAGAGGAAACGGAATACTCGCATTTTGGCACTGGCCGACCGGAAATAACTGACCCGAAGAACGCGCTCAACGTCCCCAACGCCGTTTTTTTGTCGCCCAGCCCGTGCCCCGCATTGGGTGTGTAACAGATGTGGTTCTCGCCGGGGATGCTGTCGATGTAATTTTTCACCGCGTCCACCGGCCAGTATTCGTCATTGGCCCCCAGAAGAATCATTTTAGGCATCGTCAGTTTTTGCCGGTAAGAATAGGGGTCAATCATCCTCACCACGCTGTTCCCTCCGGGAGTGGCCACCTGTTGGGCAATTCCCAGTTTCACGTAGTCTTCAATCTGGACGCTGTAGTCGCCCCAGGTCACCCGGTGATATTCAATATTGACCGGCATATTCAGCATGTCAATGACCATGGGAGCAATGGCCTTGGCGCGTTTGTCGTGCGCCCCGGTGAGCCAGGCTGTCCAGCCGCGCTTTGAAGCCCCGGAGATGACGAACTGGTTCACGGTTTCATTTTTCCGGGCGGCAAACTCCTGAACGGCGTCCATCGCCCTGACGGCGCTCTTTGTCATCGGGAAAAGAAGCGGCCAGGTATAGTCGCTGTCGTTCTGAAAATTATGCAGGGTCATTGAAATCAGTTCGTCTTCTGTCTTACCGCCATAAAGAGGCTGATTGGGGACCTGCCAGAGGATGGAAACGATGGCTTTGTTGACTTTGGCGATTTCACCGAACGAAATAATTTCGTCTTTGTCCCATGCATGAATCTTCGGCGCGCCGTTTTTTACGCTTCCGCCGCTGATAAACAGGAGCGCGTCGTCAAAGCTGACTGAGTCGGGGACGATCACGGTCAGTTCATGGTTCCAGGCGGTGTCTTTCCAGGTTTGTGAAGTCAACATCAGCCGGTAAAGCCTGGCGCCTTCGGTGGTTGTTGAATCCTGGGTTTCCCAGTAAAACGACTGGTCGCCGTTGTTGAGGTATGACTGCAACGCGTTTTCAGGCGTAACAGGTTGCGGCTTCGTGGTGCAGGCAGCCAGTACCGCCATAACTACTGATAAAAACAAAAGTCTGGATGTTGTTTTTT
>CAZANK010000376.1:0-1673 GCA_964486235.1 uncultured Prolixibacteraceae bacterium
TAGACAGAAACGTTCGCGTACTCCATCGGCGTGTTGGTGCCTTTTTCAACGATTGTCCCCTTGATGATGAATTTCGCCGGCAGGTTGCCCGTTTCTTCTTCCTGTGCCTTCATCGGCTGCGCTGTTGTCATGTAGCCGGCAAATAGTAATAATGCTGTTGTCAATAATCGATGCATGCTCTTTCTGTTTTTTGCTTATGTGGTAAGACATGAAAAGCCGCAGGTGGTTTAAACCCCATCCCAAAAATATTGTTAATAATTGTAAAGATCCCTTCCCCACGGAGCATATCTTCCCACCATACCTGTTTTGATCACGGTGAAGATGAACATGAGTCTTCTTCAACCTTTTTTATTCCTGAAATTCCTATTTTTACGTATCTTTGATTCGTTTTTAAAACTAATTTTAATCAACCGAATTCCCATAAAAAATGAATCAAAAATGAAAAAACTAAAGAATTTGTTAAAATCAGCGCTGCTGGTGATTTCTGTTCCGGCTTTGCTCAGTTTGGCTTCCTGCACCGGCACTCAGAAAAAAGCAGGTGAAACTTCCAAAAAAGATATCGGTATCCAGTTGTATTCGGTCCGGGATGCCATGAAGACGGATGTCCCGGGCACCATTGCGAAGGTGGCAGGGATCGGCTACACCTATGCCGAAGCCGCAGGATACAGCGACGGCAAGTTTTACGGGATGGAACCCGAAGCATTTAAGGCGCTGCTCGAACAAAACGGGATGACGATGAAGGGCTCCCATGCGGGACTGAACTTACCCAAAGAGGGTGAATGGGATCAGGCCATGCAGTGGTGGGATACCTGTATTGCTGCCCATCAGGCTGCGGGCGCCGAGTGGATCGTAAAACCGTCGATGGGCGGTGAAGCTTACCGAAGCCTGGACACGTTAAAAATGTATTGTGACTACTATAACGTGATCGGCGAGAAATGTAACGCGGCCGGCATCCGCTTTGGGTATCATAACCACGCCCACGAGTTTGATACCGTCCTGGACGGCCAGGCCGTTTATAATTTTATGGTTGAAAATACCGATCCTGAGAAGGTGATGTTTGAATTGGACCTTTACTGGATTATGATAGGCGGTAAAAACGCCGTGGATTATTTCAACCAGTATCCTGGCCGGTTTGAATTGTATCATGTGAAAGACGAAAAAGAACTAGGGGCCAGTGGTACCATGGATTTCAAGACGGCCTTCGAGATGGCGGAAAAGGCGGGTATGAAGAATTACATCGTGGAAGTGGAGCGTTATGATTTTGAACCGATCGTCAGCGTCCAGAAGAGTTACGAATTTCTCAACAACGCGGAATACACCAAATAACCCGGGTAAAGGGAATGAGGCTGCATGCAGGGTCAAAATCCTGATGCAGCTTTTTTTTATGCCTTTTTCGTTCCGAAGGCAGGGTCAATTTTCAGCAGCGCAGCAACAAGAAACCCGGGAATCGTACAGACCATCACCCAGATAAAGAAATTCTGATAACCCGCCAGGTCGGCGATCCATCCGCTGACCATACCCGGCAGCATCATCCCCAGCGCCATAAACCCGGTACACAGGGCATAATGTGCCGTTTGGTGCTTCCCCCGGGAGAGATAGATCATATACATCATGAAAGCGGTAAAACCGAATCCGTATCCGGCCTGTTCGATCACCACGCACGTGGTGATCAC
>CAZANK010000376.1:1773-4152 GCA_964486235.1 uncultured Prolixibacteraceae bacterium
CAGGCCGGTAACGATCCCTTTCTTCCGGAAAAAGGATGCAAATGTTTCCAGGAAATTGTTGAGGGTTTCGCTCATCTTTTTTCCCCCTCTTTGTTCATCGGAAGGGGGATAAGGAAGAATCAGCAGATGCCAGAGGAAGAATGCGGCAAAGAGCCCGGCAAGCATAAAAAAGGTGATGCTCCATGCCAGGTTTAACTGGTCAGACCTGCTTTCCAGGTAGCCGGC
Organism: uncultured Prolixibacteraceae bacterium; assembly: GCA_964486235.1. Lineage (GTDB taxonomy): Bacteria > Bacteroidota > Bacteroidia > Bacteroidales > Prolixibacteraceae > JBCFBK01. The sequence goes on from CAZANK010000376.1 coordinate 1,999, forward strand.
GAGAATGACCAGCGGCCCTTGTCCGGCCAGCATGGCAAAACGGTAAAAGGTATTTCTGATGCCCACGAAAAAGGCCTGTTTGCTCTCCGAGAGCCCTAACATGTAAAAGCCATCTGCCGCAATGTCATGCGTGGCTGAACTGAACGCCATGAGCCAGAGAAAGGCCAGACTGTATCGCACAAAATTGCCGGCGGGAAGCGTGAATGCCACTCCTGCCAGTCCGGCTCCCACCAGCAACTGCATGCTGATGATCCAAAAACGTTTTGTTTTCAGGTTGTCGACCAGCGGGCTCCATAAGGGTTTGATCACCCAGGGCAAATACAACCAACTGGTGTAAAGGGCAATATCCGTGTTGGACAAACCAAGTCGTTTATACAGGATGACGGAGACGGTCATCACGACCACGTAAGGAAGCCCTTCTGCAAAATAAAGCGAGGGTATCCAGGCCCAGGCATTACGTGTAGTTTTATTTTTCATAAATTTTCTTTAATTCAGTATTTTTGAAATAATGTTTCAGGATTCTTTCATAGCCGTATCCCTGTTCGCCCATCACGGCTGCGCCGATCTGACACAAGCCCACGCCATGTCCCCACCCTGCACCGGTAAGAACCACTTTTTGTGGAATGCCGTCCCGAACATCGAAGTGGTCCGCCACGAAGGCCGAACTGTATAGGTGGGAGGGCGAAAGCGCCCGCCTGATCTCCAGTTCTTTCCCGAGGATCAGCGTCTTCTTTGTCCCTGTTATTTTCAGCCTGATCAGGCGTCCCGAGTATCCCCTTTCAACAGGTTCCAGGCGAATAATTTCGCCCACGTCGATCCCTGTTTTCTTTCGCATCAGCGCTGAAAGTTCCTGTTGCCGGTATGTGACCTGCCAGCGGTAAAAGTCGGACGTTGCCTGATCAAACCCGGGCAGCACCTGCGACAGGATTTTTTTGACACGGGTGTTGCAAAAGGCTGGGGGCGGGGACCTGATCCATTGTTCTGCTTCTTCCTCGATTCGCAGGTCGGGCAACTCCGTTTCCGGATCGTTATCCCTGATTGCCGTCAGATAGCTGTGCGGCCGGGGTTCCCAAACACATTCGAAATTTTCGGTGATACCGCCGCAGCATTTGGAATAGCGGGCATCACAGATTTCACCATCCGCCCAAAGCACCTGTCCAAAGGTCGCCTCAACCGCATCGTGTGCCTTTTCGTGGATGATCTTCGTGATCCCCTGGTAACGCTGACAATGATCATCTGCACAGACGTCAAAGAGCTTGTGGTCTTCGCGGTCGTACCAGCGGATGAGCTCGCCGGGAGCGCTTTGGGGAGGTCTTTGGTATTTTGGCTTGCTCCGTCCAATCTGGGCCAGAAGCCAGCTCCGGGAGATCACCGCATGGGCTTTCAGCAATTCCATGGAACTGGTGGCGCTCATCTCGGACGAGATCACCGAGCGAAGGTAGTCTTCCAGGGGGACGATGTTGATGGCGTGGATTTTTCCTTCTGCAGCGAGCAGTCTCAGATCGCCGGTAAAATGTTGTTCTTCCTGTTGTTCCCAATGAAAACCGACGCCAATGGTCACGTTTTGAAGGGAAAAGAAATCCGTTTGTCCACGGGATTCAAAATGAAATTCGCGGGCGGTTGTCCGGAGGCCGTCCGGACCGGTCAACCCGATCTGATCGTCCTGCAGTCGCGCATGATACTCATTTTGCCGTGTATGGCCGTCGGTTTCGAAATGGCCATGAAGTCCGAAGCTGATCTCGGGGGCTGCCATGATGCCCACCTGTATCCGGGGTTGCCGGTTCATAACTGTTGTATTTTTTTTCTGACCCATTTGAAATCCCTCTCATTCATGGTGACCTGACTGTAAATATCGGCCAGGTCAGCTTTTGTCAGTTTTTCAAAATCCTCTTTCCTCGGGAGGATTGCTAATCCTCCAAGTTCGACCGAAGCCGGACTGATGATCAGCCGCCGGCCGCCCTCTTCAAAAAACTGCCGTGGCCGTTGCAGGTCGCGGGGAAAGAGGATGACATGCCAGTACCCGTCCCTGTAGGCCGACAGGATGTTGACCATCGGTTCACCTTCCTGTCCGCGTTCTTCGAGAATTTCCATGATTTGCTTAAAACGCCGCTTCAGCTCATCTGCCGATGCCGACCAAAGAACAATGAATTTTCG
>CAZANK010000377.1:0-4148 GCA_964486235.1 uncultured Prolixibacteraceae bacterium
TAACTTCTCAAAAATAGGGATACGGGAGCAGTCTTCCAAAAAATCATCCCGAAAAATTAATTGCCGGGACCGTTATACCGGAGCATAAGGACTGTGACGTCGTCAAACTGGGGCATTTCTGCGGCGAACATGTTCACTTCGGCGAAGGCGTCGTGCACGAGTTCCTGAATTGGCATCTCCGATCGCGCCGCCAGGAAGTTCTCGAGTCGTTCCTCCCCGAAAAGCTCCAGATTGCGGTTGTTGGCCTCCGTGACGCCATCGGTGTATAAAAATAGTTTTTCTCCCGCAGTTAGCCGGAGCGTTTTGGATTGGAACCCGAAATCCTCCATCACCCCCAGGGCCATCCCTCCTGTCATCTCCACTTCTTTGACCCCTGCGCCGGAAACGACATACGGGGGATTATGTCCTGCGCTGACATATTCAATTTCGCCTGTTGAAATGGTTAGTATTCCGTAAAAAACGGTCACAAACATGGAGGAAACGTTGTCCCGGCATAAAAGATTGTTGACGAGGCCCAGGCATTCCGGGGCTGAACTCCCTTTTATGCCGATTGCCCGGATCAGTGTCCGGGTGATGGCCATGAAGATGGCAGCAGGGACGCCTTTACCCGATACATCGCCGATCACGAAGCCAAGGCGGTTGGAGTCGATCAGGAAGAAATCGAAAAAGTCGCCGCCCACTTCCCTGGCAGCGACCATCGACCCGTATACGTCAAAGCCGGTGATGCCCGGGAATGCCGGAAAAACCTTGGGCAGGATGGATTGCTGAATTTCGCGTGCGGTATTCAGATCCTGCTGGATGGAGATCAACTGGTCGTGTTCGGCCATCGATTTGCGGATGAGGTTAATCTCATCCAGGGTCTTGTTGATCGTGATTTCAAGGTCATCGAAATTGACGGGCTTCGTGACGAAATCGAAAGCCCCCCTGTTCATGGCTGTCCGGATGTTGTCCATGTCCCCGTATGCGGAGACGATCACCGTTTTTAATCCGGGGTTTTGAAGTTCCTTTAACTTGGTGAGCAATGTCAACCCGTCCATCTCCGGCATATTGATGTCGGAAAGGACAATTCCGATTTCCGGATATTCAATGATCCTTGAAAGCGCTTCGAGTCCGTTCAGGGCAAAAACAAAATGATATTTTCCTTCGCGGATCTGCCGGCGAAATTTTTGCCGGATCAAAGGTTCCAGATCGATTTCATCATCGACGACGAGGATTTTGACATTGTTTTGAAAGGTAGCATCCATTTTTAAAGAATATTCCTCAAAGATATCGGAAAAATCGGAAAGTTTTTTTCGCTGGAATTGGAATATGTGCTATTTTTCGGTTAATTTCCCCAACTATCTAAATCTATCGTATGGCAGCTTCAATTTTTCGCTCCTTTGTCGCGCAAAAAAATCAAGCTCGGCAAAACCAGGCGAGCTTGACTTTGCTTTCGCTTACCCGTAGTTTTCATGCGAATCCTTTTCCCGGAATCAGAAGTTATGAAATCGATGAAAGCCATTTGTTTTTTGGGAGGGAGTTTCAGGTCAGGGAGCTGATAGAAAAACTTAAGATCACCCGTTTCTTAGCGATTGTCGGTTCGTCCGGCTGTGGAAAATCTTCGCTGATCAAAGCCGGACTGATCCCGGAGCTGCAGAAATTCAGGCCGGGCGCTTCACAGGATTGGGAACTGGCTGTCCTGCGCCCGGGCGACGATCCGATCGGGAACCTGGCAAAGGCCATCGTGCCGGGCGCAGCAGATTTGGAGGATATTTCACAGGGGTTGAGGTCGGGAAAATACGAGCTGGCAGAGCTGATCCGGGATTCGTGGCTTCATGGAAAGGCAAAGCTTATTTTCATCGACCAGTTTGAGGAGTTGTTCCGGTTTATGAATACCAGGACTTCCGATCGCCCTGCCGATGAAGCCGGCAGATTTATTGATCTGATCTTAAAAGCCGCGGTACATCCGGAGATCCCGGTTTTCATTGTTTTATCCATGCGCACGGACTTTCTGGACGATTGTACCGCGTTCAGGGGGCTGAGCGAGATGATCAACAAGGGATATTACCTGGTTCCCAGGATGAATAGTGAAGAGAGAAAGGAGGCCATTACGGGCCCGGTCCGTTCGGCCGGCCAACAGATCACAGACGAACTTGTATCCCTGTTGCTCAGGGATGTTGGCGATGATCCCGACCAGTTGCCGATCTTACAACATGCCTTGATGCGCACGTGGGATTACTGGAAAATCAATAAAACAGGTGATCAGCCGATTGGCGCGGCGCATTATCGGGCGATCGGCACCATGAAAGAGGCGCTGTCTGTCCATTTGGAGGAGATCTACGCCGGATTAAAGGATAGCCGGAGCAAGCAGGATGCGGAGAAGCTGTTCAAAGCGCTCACCGACATTACGAAAGAAAGCCGGGGAACACGGCGACCCACTTTCCTGAAGGAAATCTGCACGCTTACCAATTCGCGGGAAGAAGATATCATCGAGGTGATTGACCATTTCAGGAAGCCCGGCTGTGCCTTCCTGATGCCTGCCGCGCATGTTCAGCTTAACGGTGATTCGACGGTCGATATTTCGCATGAGAGCATCATGCGCGTGTGGGGCAGACTGAAAAAATGGGTGGAGGAGGAAACCGAATCGGCACAGTTGTACCTGCGTTTGTCCAAGTCGGCCGAGTTATACCAGGCAGGGAAGGGTGGCCTGTGGGTGAACCCGGAGCTCCAGCTTGCCCTTCAATGGAAGGAACAAACGAAGCCCAATGCGACCTGGGCGATGCGGTATGATCCTGCTTTTGAACGGGCCATCACGTTCCTGGAATACAGTAAAAAGCAACATCAGCACGAGACTACCAAAAAAGAATACCAGCAAAAAAGGAACCTGAAGCGGGTCCGTAATTCCGCGATTTTTCTCGGATTTGCATCCGTGGTGTCCATCCTTTTCCTGATCATTTCCCTGAATCTGCGTTTTAAAGCCGAAGCGAGCAGCAAAGAAGCCAGGGAGAAGGAGAAGCTGGCGGTGATGGAAAGCAAGAGGGCTGAGGAACAGCGCAAGGAAGCGATCCTGCAGAAAAAGATATCCGAGCAACAGCAACAAATTGCCCGACAGCAGGAGATGATCTCGGAACAGCAACGGCAATATGCCGTGGAACAACAGGGCATTGCACAGGAGCAAAGGGCTGAAGCGATCGGGCAGCGAAAGCAGGCCGATCTCGCCAGGCAGGAAGCTGTTGCCTCAAGAGATGAAGCGCAGTTGCAGCGCAAGGAAGCCCTGACCCAAAAGCAGATCGCGGATCAGGAGCGGGTCAAGGCCGAAGAATCGGAACGGGCTGCCCGGAAGTTGCGTCTGTTGGCGACATCAAAGTCCCTGGCGATCCAGGCTTTACAGCTCAGCTCCACGGTGACGGATGATTATCCGGCATTGCTGGCCCTTACGGCATTCCAGCTTAACCGGGACAACGGGGGAAATGTCAATGACCCGGCTATCTATAGCGCGTTGTCCGCGATTTCCAACGATCCCGTGAAGCTAAGAGGCCATCAGGATGCCGTCCGGTCTGCCGTGCTGACCGGCGACGGCACCACGCTGTTTTCATGTGGGGACGACAACAGCATTTTTCAATGGGACATGACAAACCTGGCAAAGCCTGCGGTGGCGACCCCTGTTTCGGGAGAAACAGCCGGCGGGTTCAGGTCGCTTGCCCTGACCAGGAACGATGAATGGCTGGTCGCGGGATCAAAAAGCGGAAAAATCCTGGTCTGGGACCGGAATAACATCCGTCAGGAACCCCGGATATTGGAGGGGCATGTTTCCATCGTCAACGAACTCGTGCAGGATCCGGCACGTAACCGGTTTTATTCCTGCGGGTCTGACGGGCGTTTGCTGGCATGGCGTTATGACCGTGATCACGTTGAGAAGACACTCCTCGATTCGGTTCCCGGAAATATCCGTTGTCTGACTGTCAATCCGCAGGGCACGCAGCTTGTTTACGGGACCGGGGCCGGCGATATCTGTTCCCTTCAACTGGAAGGTCCCTATTCCAGGGCGCTGAGAATCGCGAACATCAGCAACCCTGTTTTGTCTGTCACATTTAATCATACCGGTGAAATTTTAGCCGTTGGTTCGCAAAACGGCGCGATCCATACCCTTTCTCCGGCAGCATTAAACG
>CAZANK010000378.1:0-4133 GCA_964486235.1 uncultured Prolixibacteraceae bacterium
TGATGAATTCGGATATGAAGTTGGGTCCATCGACATATATCATGGGACCCGTGGGGATTGTGGAGAATGCCAAAATTCCGGTTCCGGGGGAAGCATAAGAAATACAGACACAAGTATCAAGACGCAAGACACAAGAAAGAAAGAGCATGGGGCATAGAGTAAAGGGCACAGTTGGAACGGAAACGGTAGACCTGTACCCTTTCACCAGCCGGCAGTCGTTCCCGATCTTGTCCTGATACATGTGTCTTGATACTTGATACTAAAATTTAAAAAGATGACACATTCACGCCGATCATTTATGGGAATGGCTGCGAGTGGGGCGGCTTTGGCTGCAACGGGAGGCATTTTGTCTTCCTTTGCGAATGCCCCTTCGGCAGCAGGGAGAAAAGCTATCCTGAAGATTTCGTGTCAGGAAAGCGTTGCGCCGGGCGAGTCGCTAAACGAAAAGCTTGACATGATGGAGTCGCTGGGTATCGTGGGGATCGAACCCGGGGGACGTGATCTGGGAAAGCGGGTGGAGGAGATTCAAAAGGCGCTTCAAAACAGAAAGATACAGGTCAGCGCCATTTGCGCGGGATTTGAAGGATGGCTGATCGCGGAAGATGAGGCCATCCGGAAACAGTGTATGAACTCGATGAAGGCAATCCTGGAAGCGGCAGGCGCGTTAGGTTCAACAGGACTCATTTTTGTGCCGGCGTTCAACAGGCAGGTTTCTCTCCCCCATAAGGAAGCACGGGAAGTGCTTGTTGAAGAAATGAAGGAACTGGCCGAATTTGCTGTTCGGCACAACACGCGAATCCTGCTCGAACCGCTCAACCGGCAGGAGTGCCATTTCTGTCGCCAGGTAGCCGACGGGGCCGCGATTGTTCGTGATGTGGCAAGTCCGGGCGCTGCCGTGATGGGCGATTTTTGGCACATGACCTGGGAAGAGACCAGCGATCGCGGAGCGTTCATCTCGGCCGGGGATTACCTGCACCATGTGCATATTGCCAGCCGTAAGCGCCGCAAAATGCCGGGAGAGGATGGGGCGGCAGATACGTATGTCGATGGCTTCCGCGCGCTCAAGGAAACCGGATATCAGGATTATATCAGTTTTGAATGCGGTTCCGTGGGCGATAAAAAGGAAACCCTGCCGGCAGCGGTCAAGCTGATCCGCGGGCAGTGGAAAAAAGCCTGATTGTTGTATCGGCCCGGAGGGGTGGTGAACGCCGGCGGCGGATTCGTGGGACAGCCTGCGCGAAGGGTGGGTGTTTTCAATTACGTCAATCAACCTGATTTAAATGAATAAATCGATTTCCTGTTCCTGCGCAGGTTTCCTGTGTGTCCTGGTCTTTACGTTTGCCTGTCGCCAATCGGGCCCCCGGACAAATCATCGTGAAGAGATACTCGTGGCGGAGGGTTTTGTGGTCAGCCCGGGCCACTTTGAGAATCGTCTTACCACAACAGCCGGACTGTTGCCTTTTGAATCGGTAGAGGTTAGAACCCCGGTAGCCGGTACCGTTCTTGCCATTCATTTTCATGAAGGACAACATGTGCCGCAGGGGCAATCCCTCGTGCAAATTGACGACCGGGTCTGGAAAGCCCAGATCAAAGGATTGGAAGCACAACTTGCCGCAGCACGGGAAGAACTTCACCGGAAGGAGGCTTTGCTGAAAGCGGAAGGTGCCAGCCGGGAGGAAGTGGAAGCCATCCAGTCGACGGTGCAGCAACTGGAGGCCAGGATCGAAGAATTATCCGTGCAGGTCTCTTTGGCGGCTGTTCCGGCGCCATTCAGCGGGAGAGTCGGGATGCGCGATTTTAGCGTCGGCGCTTATCTTTCACAGGGCCAGTTTATTACGAAAATTGCTCAGTCGGAAAAGTTGAAGGTTGATTTCAATCTCCCCGGGCGCTACGTGAGTCAGTTATCCGTCGGAAAAAAGGTGATGGTGATCGCCAACGGCGATTCAGCCATGGCCCCGGTCTATGCCGTTAATCCGGTCGTGGACGAACAGGCCAGGACAATTCAGGCAAGGGCGTTGCTGGATAATCGGAAAAACTGGTTACCCGGTGATTTTGCGGAAGTTTCACTGATCCTTGACCTTCACGACTCCGCGCTCGTGGTGCCTACTCAAATCATCGTCCCGGAACTGGGGGCGGAGACGGTATTTCTTTGTAAAAACGGAAAGGTCGTTAAACAGGCTGTTACGACCAGTGTCCGCAACAGCCGGGTCGTGCTGGTCACCGGCGGCCTGACCGCCGGTGATACCCTGCTGACGACGGGATTAATGCAGGTCAGGGAAGGAGTTCCGGTGAAAATCAGCAAAACCACAAACGCCGCGAAACGATGACTTTATCCGATCTGAGTGTGAAACGCCCGGTCATGGCAACGGTATTTGCCATTACCATTGTTTTGTTTGGGGTAGTTGGCTTTTTCACGCTGGGAATCCGCGAATACCCAAGCGTTGATCCGCCGGTGGTGACGGTGTCGACCTCCTACCCGGGAGCAAATGCCGAAATTATCGAATCGCAGATCACCGAGCCACTGGAAGAATCGATCAACAGTATCGACGGGATTGTGACCCTTAGTTCGGTCAGCTCGGACGGGCGCAGTTCCATCACGATCGAGTTTGACACCAGCCGCGATCTTGATAACGCGGCCAACGATGTGCGCGACAAAGTGGCGGGGGCAGTTTCGAAATTGCCGCCCGACGCGGAACCCCCGGTCGTATCGAAGGCCGACGCCGACGCCCAGACCATCCTGACGGTGACCGTGCAGAGCGATAAACGCAGTCTGGTTGAGTTGACCGAAATCGGGAACAATATCTTCAAGGAAAGGCTCCAGACGATCAGCGGCGTCAGCAGCATCCGGATATGGGGAGAACGCAAATTTGCCATGCGGATAGAACTTGATCCCAAGAAACTAACGGCCTACGGATTAACGCCCGTGGATGTCGGCGACGCGCTCGACCGGCAGAATGTGGAACTTCCTGCCGGACGGCTCGAGAGCGAGAATACCGAATACACGATCAGGGCGATCGGCCGCTTAAATACGCCTGATGAACTGGGCAGGATGATCATCGCCAAAAAAGGTGACGTCCTGATCCGCCTGTCCGATTTGGGCACTGTCCGTTTGGGCGCCGAGAATGAGCGTACCATCATGCGGGGAAACGGGATGGTGCCGATGATCGGGGTCGCGCTTCAACCGCAACCCGGGGCCAACCATATCGAGATTGTCGACGAAGCGTTCAGACGAATTGAGCAAATCAAAAAGGAACTTTCGGAGGACATTCATCTGGACATTGCACTGAATACGACCGACAGTATCCGCAAGGCGATCAGCGAAGTACAGGAGACCATCCTGATCGCTTTCGTCCTTGTGTTGCTGGTTATCTTCTTTTTCCTGCGAAGCTGGCGGATTACGATGGTGCCGATCGTTGTGATCCCGATCTCGCTGGTCGGGACGTTCTTCATTCTGTACATCGCCGGGTATTCCATCAACGTGCTGACCTTGCTGGGACTGGTGCTGGCTACCGGACTGGTTGTGGACGATGCCATCGTGGTCATGGAAAACATTTATTCCAAGGTTGAAAAAGGGATGAATCCGGTACAGGCCGCCTTTAAAGGTTCCCGGGAGGTTTTCTTTGCTGTCATTTCCACATCGGTGAGCCTGATTTGTGTGTTCCTGCCTATTTTCTTTCTGCAGGGACTAACGGGGCGGTTATTCCGTGAATTTGCCATGGTGGTGGCCGGGGCGATCCTCCTTTCGACCTTTGTGTCTTTGTCGCTGACGCCCATGATGAGTTCGCGCGTGCTGAAGCATGGAGGACGCAGCGGACGGATCATGAATCTCTTCAAGGGGATTGTCGATTTCATGATCCGGGTTTATTCCCGCTCCCTGAACGCGTTTATGCGACACCGGTGGCTTGCCTTTCCCATCATTGCCGTGATCGCCGGTCTGATCGTTTTGTTTGCTTCCTCTCTTCCCCAGGAACTGGCGCCACTGGAAGACAAAAGCAGGATCAGGTTGAGTTCCACGGCCCCGGAGGGTACTTCCTTTGAAGCCATGGATACCTATCAGCGCGAACTCATGTTGCTGATGGACACGTTGCGCGAAAAGCAATTTTTGATGGGAATTACGGCTTTTGGCGGAGGAT
>CAZANK010000379.1:0-4122 GCA_964486235.1 uncultured Prolixibacteraceae bacterium
GACTTACCGCAGGTACTCACTAATGCCGGGAGCTGACGGTTTCGGTTGGTGTCTTCAATGATATCGCCATCCACTATTGTCATTTTTCCGATACCGGCCCGGCAAAGTTGTTCCGCGGCATAGGCGCCTACTCCTCCCAATCCGACGACCATGACATGTGCGTGGCCCAGTTTTTTCAAACCTGCTTCGTTGACCATCAATGCCGTACGTTCCTGCCAGTTTCCCATTTTTTAAAAATTGTCTGAAAATTTTTACAGATCATCTCCCTGAGTTCTTCAACGGATAATTGCAGAACTGACGCGGCAAAAATATAAATACTTTCGATAGGAACCATGCTTTCGTCGGTTTCGAGAAACAAGTGACTGGGTGGAACAGAACGAAGCGAACGGTTTAACTTTTCCTGATTTTTTAAAAGTGCCGGGCCAAATGAAAAATAAAAGCCGTGTGCGAGCAACTGCCGGGTTGTTTCGGTATTCCCGTGATAACCGTGGAGGATCCAGGCGACAGTCGCTGGTCTTGTTTTCCTGATCCGGAGCAAATCGGCGTATGACCGCACCGCATGGAGGATTAATGGTTTTCCGGATTTTTCGGCAATTTCAACTTGTCTGACGAAAACAACCTCCTGAACTTCCATGGGCGTTTCGATCGAACGGTCCAGCCCGCATTCGCCAATGGCCAGCACCTGCAGGAGCATGCTCAGCCGCCCAAGGGCTGAGAGCCATTTTTCATTCAGCAGGTCATTCAGATACCAGGGGTGCAACCCTGCCGAATAATACTGGCCGGGTTCCGGACGAAACGCCATTTGTGCCGGATGGCTGACCAGCCCGGTTTGTCCCTCGGGAAGCCTGAAATGCGTATGAAGGTTAACGAACATGATGCTGTTTCTAATATCTAATCGCTCCGGGGTTAGTTTTCCATCGCTCAGCGGCGAAATAGCAGACTTATTCCTTAGCGACACCCCGCTGCTCTGCGGCGGAGCGGTTTATTCGCCGAATCGCTATTATTTTGATAAACGATTGCCGTGTTCGATCGCTCTTGTCAGCTCTTCCTCCTTGTTCAGATTCAGCTTCTCCGTTTTCACGAATGCAGCCAGTCCGGGATCCTGGTCTTTTAAAAGCTCAAACACCTGCTTCTGACTTCTTACCTTTTCGGCCGGAGCTCCTTTCACTGAGAGATAATATTCAGGAGCCATCATGATAAATTTTGGCGGCTGTGCATCTTTGTAGGCGGCTGGTTTTTGTTCTTCTTGGAAGTTAATCCTCAACTTTTTATACAGGGTCGCCGGACCATCGGCGAGGATTTGTAAATAGCCTTTCATCGTTCTGTTTCCCTCGAAGTAGTCCGCATACCGGTAGGCTTGTTTTCCAATCACAAAACGGTCGTATCTTTGAGGTTCCATGATTTCCATGACCTGGCCGTCTTTATTTTTGAATTCCATTTGATTGGCATAGATGTTGAACCGCAGTGAGACTCCGCGGTAAGCGCTGCTATCGGGCAGAATAACCTCTCCGGGAATAAATTCATCTGAAGCATAGGGTGAACCGGAGATATCCTCATACGTTAATCCACTGCCCATACTTCTGGCTTTTTCGGAGAGCGCATTTTTTTCAAAGAGATCAAAACTAAAATAGACGGTGGGCTGGGAAAAACCCGAGAAGCAAGAGATGATCAGAAAGAAGGTGAAAAATATTTTTTGCAGGGGAAATGTTTTACCCCGCAGTACCCGGTCTGTTTGTCCGGCCTGTGCCGATTTTATCGCGGCGACGAAGGTTTTCCCGGCCGACTGCTGTACGTTCTTTGCCATTTCAATTGGTATTTAACTTTTCCTATTTCGTTTAAACCGCACTTCTGAAAGGGTGAAAGCTATTTCCGGTCAGAAAGCAGGTTTGGAATACTAAAGATAGTGTTTTTATGAAACTGGTACCGGCGACCGTCCGATTTTTTTCGCGACTCCTGAAGGGAGTCAGACTGTACAAACGTGTTGCATTGACCTCACAAGAACCATCATACGTATCATACAACGCCTCATACGCCTCATACGCCTCATACGCCTCATACGCCTCATACGCATGATGGCGCATGTTGGTGCATGACGGCTGGCGCGTAAAGAATGGCGCATGGTGAATGGTGCCGTGTCGGTTTAATCACTATGGGGTTAATTCCCCGCCGCTTGCGGCGAGCTAAAGACTTATTCCTTAGTGATACCCCGCTGCTCTGCGGCGGGGTAGTTCATTCATCAGATAAGGTATGGCAAGATTTCATTCAGCGAAGTTTGTCCTTCCCTGAAAAGAGACAGGGCCGAATCCTTCAGTCGTTGGTAGTGGACCGAGTCATTCCTCAAGTTGTTGTTTTTGATTTGCTCTGCGATTTCTCCGTCAACGGGGATGAGTTCATAGATGGCTTTTCTTCCGGCATATCCGGTATAGAAACAAGACTCACAACCATGGGGTATGTAATGCTTTTGGATTCCGGCAGGAAATTTTATGCCGGGCGGAAGCAGTCCGCTTGGAAAATCCTCTTCCTGCTTGCAGCGGGGACAGAGTAGCCTGACCAGTCTTTGGGCCATGGAAAGGTTAAGAGTACCTGCAACCAGATAAGGAGGGATATCCATGTCCAGTAAACGGGTAATGGTGCCGTAAGCGGAATTGGTATGGATCGTCGAGAAGACCAGATGGCCGGTCAAAGCCGCCCTGATGGCCATCTGCGCGGACTCGTGGTCACGGATCTCGCCCAGCATGATGATGTCGGGGTCCTGCCTCAGGAAGGTCCGCAAGGCCGCAGCAAATGTCAGTCCGATATCTTCTTTCACCTGTACCTGGTTAATGCCTTCCAAGGTGTATTCCACCGGGTCTTCAATGGTGAGGATGTTCACGTTTTCGTGGTTGAGCAGTTTGAGGCTGGCATACAGGGTTGTTGTTTTTCCTGAGCCGGTCGGACCGCTGATGAGCACGATGCCGTGGGGTTTCTGAATGGCTTTCAGGTATTGGGCGAACTGTTCCGGTGTGAATCCCAGATCATTCAGACTGACATTTCCGATATCTTTATTCAGCAGCCGGAGAACGACTTTTTCCCCGTAAAGGGTAGGCAAGACGGAGACCCGGATGTCGGTATCGGTGTGATCGTCCTTGTAAATGATGCGTCCGTCCTGGGGCAGTCTCTTTTCTGCAATATCCAGGTGCGCTTGGATCTTGATCCGGTTTATCAGGGCGGGATATTTTTCCCGGTTAAAACGGTAGCGCTGGTTCAGCTTTCCGTCTACCCGGAAACGGATGCGGCACTGTTCTTCATAAATTTCGATGTGGATGTCGCTTGATTTCAGGGTTCCGGCTTCGCGAATCAGGTTGGGCAGGAAATTACTGTAGTCCCCGTCAATTTCATCAAGGCGTCTGGTTGTCTGCTTTTTTGAAGGATAACAGATCAATAAATGGCGTTTGAGTTCTTCCTCATCGGCCTCGACAAGCTGAACAGAATCCCCCAGTATCAGTTCCAGCTCTTCCTGGATATCCGGATTTTTGTGAAGGCAGTAAAAGACGATCTTTCCCGGGCTGACTGCCTTGGGTACAACGCCGTAATGCCAGGCCTGTTCCGCACTGATCAGGGAAAGATAATTCCGGTCGATATCGGGTCTTCCCATAAAAGCGGCGTTAGGTCGTTCCAGGGGTCCAGCAAGCCAACATATTCAAGAATCAGCGCGATGGACAGCAATAGGGACTGGATACCCGCAAGGGGGATGGTCGTTTCTTTTTTGCCTGACATTTTGCTCACAATCCCGTAACTGAAAGCGACTACAAACGAAATGATGAGCAATAAGATGAAATTTCCTGTTGAAAAGCCCGTCAGCAGGACAGGGATCAGCAACAGGTCGCCCAGTCCGACTGATTGTGCCAACACGCCTGCAAACCCACGGCCATAACGAAATGTGTAATAAAATACGAGTCCGGTAGCCAGTGTTGCCATGACGGCCAAATTAAGCCATATTAAGTCGGCCGACGGCGATTGATGGAAGATGAATTTTATGGCAAGCAAAACAAAAACCGGCAAGAAGCTTAAAAGATACACTTTCCGGCATTTGAAGTCCTGCCAGGCGATCCAGGAGAATCCTCCGAGAAGAAGGATGTCAAT
>CAZANK010000380.1:0-4120 GCA_964486235.1 uncultured Prolixibacteraceae bacterium
GGTATCCAAAGGTTTTCCCGGTGGTGGTTAACAACAGCGGCGGAAAGATCAGCACGGACATTCAGGTCCGGCGCCTGCCTTTCCCGTCGACGGAATACCGCGACAACAGCGCGAATATGACAGGGGCGGTCAGCCTTCTTGGTGGAGCCGATACCGGCGGAACCAAACTCTGGTGGGACAAAAAGTAATGGATATGCTAAAATTGATGAAACGATGAGAACAAGAATACTTTACAGATTGCCTTTCTTTTTCATGGCCTGCGTGTTTTCAGGTTGTGAGACCGACATGGAAGCCGAGGATATCCTTCTTCCGTACACGTACGACGAACAGTATTATGAAGACCTGAGGGCTTACAAGGAGTCCGATCACGCCATCGCGTATGTCTGGTTTGCCGATTACAACAAATTGACCAGCCTGGCCAACCGGTTCGCCGGACTCCCCGACAGCGTGGATATCTGCAGCCTTTGGGGCGGGATCCCTTCCACCGAGGTGAATCCGCTGGCGTACGAAGAAATGCGTTTTGTCCAACACGTGAAAGGAATGAAACTCGTTATCCCCACCATTGTCCGCATCGAAGATGAGGTCCGTTACGGGGAGGAAGAATTCTACCGGTTATTTCAGGAGAGTTATGAGATCCATGAGGGGGAAACAGATGAACAACGACTGGCAAAACGGCATCAGGCGATCGAAATGTATGCCGATCTGTTGCTGAAGGAGATGTGGGACAACGATGTGGACGGACTGGACCTGGATTATGAGCCGGAAGGCGACCGGCTGTCGGGCGACAATTTTGTGTACTTCGTCCAATACTTGGGCGGGATCATTGGTCCGCAATCGGAGAACCCCGACAAGCTGCTGATTGTAGATTTCTACGGGAATTACCCGGGTCAGGAGACAGAACCTTATGTCAATTATTTTGTCCGCCAGGCCTACACCCAGGGTTTTACCGAACATTCGGCAACACGGCTCCAAAGTTATTACAACGGCCTGAGCTGGTGCCCGCCCCATAAATTTGTGGTGACCGAGAACATTGGCGACCATTGGCGTACAGGGGGAAGTCCTTTTACAGAGGCCGATGGGAACACCCTGACGCCGGAAGGTGACCGGTTGTATTCCCTGGAAGGGATGGCCCGCTGGAACCCGGCACAGGGGAAGAAAGGCGGATTTGGCGCTTTTTATGTGCAGCGCGACTATAATTCCAATCCACCGTATAATTATCTGCGCCGGGCCATTCAGGCGCAGAATCCGGCAGTAAAGTAGAATACCTCAAACGAATCAAAAATGAAACAAAATATGATATCCATGATCAAGCGGGCAGCCGCACTTTGGCTGGCGCTTTTGGCCGGCCTGTTCAATGCCTGCGAGGAAAAAGAACATTACGATGTGACCGGAGTTGGTCCGCAGGTGTTTCTTCACATGCCGCTTCCGGAGGGAAATACGCCTCTGGCGGGGGTGATCGCCCGCACGCCTTCCGGTCCCCTGGGAACCCTTCAGTCCGCGTTCCCGGTCAACTGTACCTACCGGTCCCCGGAAGAGATCCGGGTGTCGTGCGAGATCGACCACTCGCTGGTGGATCCGTACAACGAGGCGAACGGTACGGCCTATAAAAAGGTAGACGCTACATCGGTTTCACTGTTCAACAACGGCATGGTGACCATCAAAGAAGGTGAAAACCTGTCGTCCGACTCGGTGAAGGTGTTGTTCAGCGACAATATCAGGGATCAGCTTACCGACGAGGCCGGTTACCTGGTGCCGGTGAAAATCAGTTCAACAAGCAGTACGCTGCCTGTCAACCCGGACAAAAGTACCATTTACATCAGGCTGGACGTGAAGTACACCAATATCCGCGAAGGGGCTGGTTCTTCGCAGGTAGCCGGAAGCCTGATCGCGGACCGGGGCAGTTGGGTGGCGACGACCGAAAGCCAGGTCAGCTCGGGTTCGGGAGCAAGCCTGTTCGACGGACGCACCACCACCTGGAATTTTGCAGAGAGCCCTTTTACGATCGATCTCGATCTTGGGGAGGAACACCACATTTCCGGTTTCCGGTGGACCACGCAGTATGGCAATTACGGCGCGGCGTATGCCGCGGGAGGGATCGCTGTTCAGTACAGCACCGATCAGGCCACGTTTGCTGACGCGGGCTCCACATCGACGCTGGCGCTGGAATCGCGCGACCAGTTCGTGGTCTTCTATGCCCCGGTAAAGGCCCGGTACTGGAGGCTGACTTTTGCCTGGGACAACAACTACAGGCGCATCCGCGAACTGGACGCGTATGAAGACTAAAAATGTTTGGATTAACCATAAAACTTCTGACATCATGAAACGAGTCAACCATATCATCAGTCTGTTTTTTATCTTACTGCTGTTCCTGACAGGCTGTGAGGATACCGGATACCCGGATATCATCCTGATCACGGGAACAGAAGAGTCCAATACCCTGAATTTCTCCATCGAAGGACCGGCCTCCATGGGAATCACGGTCACCGCGTCGGACGTAGTTCCTGCCGATACCCGGGTCGACCTTGGTGTTGATCCGGCGCTGATCGCCGGATTGAATGAGCAAACGGGGAAGAATTATGTCATCCTTCCCGACGGCAGTTACAATTTATCGGCCGGCAATGTCGTGATCCATGCCGGTACGCACGTCTCGGATCAGGTTTCGCTCAATATCACCTCGACCGACGATTTTGAGGAGGGCGTGAATTATTGTGTGCCGGTAACGATCAACGGGACCAATGGCAGTATGCCGGTGCTGGAGTCATCGCGGACGGTTTTCATCCTGGTGCGGAAAACCATCATCACCCGGGCGGCAGATTTGAAAAAGAGGAATTATTTTACCGTGCCTTCCTTTGTCGATAATCCCGACGTGGCTGCCTTGCCGGCGCTGACGATGGAATGCCGCGTCTACGTCAATAGTTTCCATAGTTCCAACCCGTATATCAGTTCGATCATCGGCATTGAAGAACGATTCCTGCTTCGCTTTGGCGATGTCAGTATTGCCAGGGATGAGATCATGCTGGCCGGGGGTGAGGTCGCCGGTGCGGGGAAATACCAGTTGGCGGCCACCGAAAAGTTCTCGACAGGGAAATGGTATCATGTGGCTGCCGTGTATACCGGGTCATCCATGGCCCTTTACATTGATGGAAGGATGGTTACCCAGACCGAAGCCGCCCAGGGTGTGGTTGACATGAGCTGGGACTATGCCGGAGGCTTCCATATTGGTTATTCTGCCGATGGGCGGAAACTGGACGGATACGTGAGCGAAGCGCGCCTTTGGAGCAAAGCCCTGACGGCGAGCCAGCTTCAGGAGAGTCTTTGTTATGTGGATCCGACTTCCCAAGGTTTAATTGCCTACTGGCGGTTCAACGGCGCGGAGGGAAGAAACGTGACTGACCTGACCGGACACGGGCATACGGCCGTGGCCTGGGAAGATATTGCCTGGGTGGAGGGTGTGAGATGTCCCTGATCAACATCGCAGGCAGTTTGGGAAGATGCTTTGCTTAAAAGCAGGAGCAGAATTGTAGTGGGATGAACAGAGCGGCTGTCCTTTTTAAGGGCAGCCCTCTTTTTTTTAGCTGATCCGGTTCCTTGTGGATGCAGGTATTGGTGTGAATAAGGATTCCAAACATCCGGACGAGGCGATCGAGGGAATGCTGAAAGGCACTTACACGCCGGAGGCCGCCGCGGCCTGGGCTCAAGATCAGATTGAATCCTATTATTAAAACTGGAAGGAGCTGTCTTAAAAGTCCGGAAGACCGTTATTTTAATTCCCTTATTTGGACTGAGCGTCAACCCACGATTCATGAACATGGCGGATCTTCCATCCTTCCGGATCTTTTCCCCAGATCATCGTGTAAACATGGTTGTATTGGAGAGAGTCCCCGCTTTTGAGTACCATGCCTGTTTTTTCCTGAGAGGTCATTAACGCCAGGCCAGGACACAGTGGCGTAACCTGCACGGCAAGCGGTTCAAGCTTTTGACTTTCTCTCATGGAAAAGTAATTTGTGAGCGAATCGACGAATACGGTTCGGGAGGCTGAGGTTGTTGTTGACAACCAATGAGGAGGATAAGAGCAATAGCAAACAGATGTTGGTAAAGTGAGTTCATGATTGTTTTTTTT
>CAZANK010000381.1:0-4070 GCA_964486235.1 uncultured Prolixibacteraceae bacterium
AGGAAGGCCACCAACGAAATCAAGCGTGAACTTGAGGAGAATACCAGGGATATTAAGAAGGATATCAGGGAAATGAAATCGACCATCGATGAAGAGACCAAAAAGATTGGCCAGGATATTGAACAAGTTTCCCACCAGGTGACAGAGAAAACGACAGATATTTCCAATGATCTTGAACGGGAGTTTAACGATTGACAGTTGATCCGCGCGAAGCACATAAAGAAATCGTTTGGCGACCTGCAGGTCTTGAAAGGCATTGACCTTGAGATACCGCGGGGAAGCCTTTATTCGATTGTCGGTCCCAGTGGCGCGGGAAAAACAACGCTGCTGCAGATATTGGGAACCCTGAGCCTGCCCGATTCGGGGACCTTGGAGATCAACAATGAGCCGGTTTTTTCGTTCAGGGAGAAACAGCTTGCCGCGTTCCGCAATCAGGAAATTGGTTTTGTGTTTCAGTTCCATTACCTGCTGCCCGAATTCAACGCCCTGGAGAATGTCTGCATTCCCGCGTTTATTGCGAAACGACCGAAAAGGGAGGCGGAGAAAAAGGCGAAAGAGCTGCTGGCCTTTCTGGGCCTGGAAGAAAGGCTGACACATAAACCCTCGGAGTTGTCGGGCGGGGAACGGCAACGTGTGGCGGTAGCGCGGGCGCTGATCAACGATCCGTCGGTAATCCTGGCCGACGAGCCTTCAGGCAACCTGGATACAAAAAACAGGCAGGAATTGCACGACCTGTTCTTCCGGTTGCGCGACAATTTTCATCAGACGCTGGTCATCGTGACACACGATGAGGATTTTGCCGGCCAGTCCGACCGCATCATCCGGATGCGCGACGGCATGATTGAAGCCGGCTAAACGGACACTCCCGGCGGACGATGACGATGCGTCATACCCGGGGCTTTTGGAAAATGCAGCCTGATTGCCGGGTAAAAAAAAGGATTAGAAAAAACAGCATAAATGGAACGAAGGGACTTTTTAAAGGGTTCAGCCCTGGTCACGGGAGCTGCACTGACCGGACAGGCGACAGCCGGCGTATCCGCGCAGGAAAAGGAGCTCTACGAGTGGCGTGTTTACCGCTATAAGAACAACGGGCAGAAAGAGAAGGTGGGGCAGTTTTATGTCCAGGCGCTGATACCGGCGATGAACCGGTATGGTGTTAAAGTGGGCGCCTTTGAAGAATACGGACAAACG
Organism: uncultured Prolixibacteraceae bacterium; assembly: GCA_964486235.1. Lineage (GTDB taxonomy): Bacteria > Bacteroidota > Bacteroidia > Bacteroidales > Prolixibacteraceae > JBCFBK01. The sequence goes on from CAZANK010000381.1 coordinate 1,192, forward strand.
GAGCCTCCAACGGGTTATTATTTACTGGTTTATCCTTCCTTAACCGCCTATTCCCGGACCAGGGAAAGGCTGTGGGGAGACAAGCCCTTCCTGGAAAAGGCAGCTCCCTATTTTGAGGAAACGGCCGAAGACGGCGCTTTTCTGCGTTACGATACCTTCCTGCTCGAAGCCTTTGACGCGATCCCGCGGATGCGCATGCCCGGGAAGGACCGGAGTCTCTTTGAGTTGCGCCTTTATGAAAGTAATCAAGAAGAAGCCGGACAACGGAAAATCAGTATGTTTAACAAGGAAGAACTGGCGCTGTTCGACGACGTGGGCTTGCATGCTACCTTCTTTGGCGAGATTCTGGCCGGTCCGCAGATGCCCGGATTGCTCTACATGCTTTGGTTCAGGGATATGGGGGAACGCGATGAAAACTGGAAGAAATTCAGAGGCTCCCCCCGGTGGCGGGAGATGAGCAACAAACCGGCGTATGCCCACACCGTGAGCGTGGTGAATAAAAGGTTTCTTGTCCCGGCAGCCTGTTCGCAAATCTGACCGCCGGCGAGTTGACAGTTTGCCGCATGGGAAGAAATCATTTCTTTCAGTTCAAACAGTTCCGCATTTCTCAGGCAAACACGGCGATGAAGGTCGGGATTGACGGCGTTCTGTTGGGTGCCTGGGCCAACGTCGGGGAGGCGTCGCAGATTTTAGACGTCGGGACCGGAACCGGATTGCTGGCCTTAATGGCTGCGCAGCGTTCATGCGCGGTGATCGATGCCGTGGAACTGGAGCCTGAAGCCGCTGCGGAAGCGCTGGGGAATTTCCGTAATTCCGGGTGGCATTCCCGGATCAACCTGACTGTTTGTGCCTTTCAGTCCTTTGAAACGCGGCAGAAGTACGATCATATTCTTTGCAACCCGCCTTTTTTTGAGAACTCGCCAAAGCCGGTCGGCGAAAAACGGGCGCAGGCGCGCCATGCCGATAGCCTGCGCCTGGAGGAATTGCTGGGGAAAGCCGTACCGCTTCTGTCGCCGGCAGGGAAGATCAGTTTAATTCTTCCTGCCGATAAGGAAGAGCGTGTGCGCTCGCTCGTGTATCATAACAGCCTTTTTGTCAACAGACTCAGCCGGGTAGCACCGGATGAGACGAAGATGCCGCACCGACTGCTGATTGAATTGTCCGGGTGTCCGATGCCGGAGCAAACCAATGCCATCCTGATCAGACATGCCGGTTCGTCCGCGTATACCGCTCAGTACAGGGAACTGACCCGCGATTTTTATCTCTCTTTTTGATCCGCTAATTAAAGATTTAAATATCCGTTAATAAAAAATCGTTACTTTTGCAGCTCAAATTGATTGGACATGCCGATGGAACTGAAACAGGGGATAAAAATTGACGAAAGCTATTATAAAGTAAAAGAAACCAGGTGGCTGACCGATGAGGTATTTGTGCTGAGGTTGCCCGCGGGCCGTTTCAAATTCCGGGCGGGGCAGCATCTGTCCCTGGGCATTCCGGGAGATTTTCAAAGCCGGGAATACTCCATTTACAGCGGGGAGCATGATGATTCGCTGGAGGTGTTGGTCAAAGAAGTCAGGAACGGGCATTTTTCCCCGAAGCTTGGCAAACTGAAGGTTGGTGACCTGGTGGAGGTGCATGGCCCGTTCGGAAAATTCCGGATGGACGACAAACAACAGGGAGGTCACGTGCTGATTGCCAGTGGCACCGGCATTGCCCCTTTTCACAGCATGGTGCGCACCTGGCCCGCGCTGAATTACCAATTGATCCATGGTGTTCGCTATGGGAATGAAGCGTACGGCCGGGATGAATATGATCCTGCCCGGTACGTGTTATGCACGTCAGGCGATCAGACCGGTCAGGTGCACGGCAGGCTGACGGTATACCTAAAAGAGGCCGTTTTTGAAAGAGAAACACAGTTCTATCTTTGCGGGAACAGCAAGATGATCTTTGACGCCCTGGAAATCCTGAAGGAAAAAGGATTTGGGCGCGATCAGATTCATTGTGAAGTCTATTTTTGAATGATGAAATACCATTTAATCACTCTGGGTTGCCAGATGAATATTTCGGACAGTGAGCGGGTGAGCGCCGTCCTGGAACAGATGGGGTATGTGCGAACTGACCGGGAAGAGGACGCAACCCTTCTGGGGATGCTGGCCTGTTCGGTCAGGCAGAAGCCGATCGACAAGGTTTACAATAAGATTGCCCAGTGGAACCGGTGGAAGAACCAGCGTAACCTGATTACGTTCCTGTCGGGTTGTGTCCTCGCCGCCGACCGGGAAAAGCTGCTGAAGCAGTTCGATATCATCTTCCCGATGAGTGAGCTGAGCGGGCTGCCCGAAACCATTCGCCAGTACGGGATCGTCAATGAAGCCGCCCTGCGCCTTCCGGTGATGCCTAAAAATGAGCATATCGGCGATTTATGGCAGGTAAAACCCAACTATCAGTCAACCTTCGAGGCGTTTGTGCCGATCCAAAACGGATGTGACAAGTTCTGTACCTTTTGCGCGGTTCCCTATACCCGGGGGAGGGAAGTCTCCCGCCCGTCAGGCGAAATCCTTGAGGAGGTCCGCCATCTGGTGAACCGGGGTTATAAGTCCATGACCCTGCTTGGGCAGAATGTCAATTCCTACGGACTGGATAAGAAGGGCGAAGAAATCGGCTTTGCTGAACTCCTGCGCCGGATCGGGGAGTTTGGCGTGTCGTCGGGACAGGAATTCTGGGTTTACTTCACCTCTCCCCATCCGCACGACATGACCCGTGAGGTCATTGAGGTGGTTGCCCGATATCCGTGCCTGGCCAAACAGGTCCACCTGCCGATGCAAAGTGGCGACGAGAAGGTGCTGATCAGGATGAACCGGCGTTATTCCATGGATAAATAC
>CAZANK010000382.1:0-4068 GCA_964486235.1 uncultured Prolixibacteraceae bacterium
GGGTTACACAGCACATGGCATTCGCAGCTACCCCCTCGTCGAGAAGCAATTTGGCCCGGTCTTCCACACGCTGATGGGTTCCCTTACCGGCCTTGTCAAACCGGTAGTGGTCATGAATAAAGGCGGGACCATCCAATGAAATGCCGACCAGCCATTCATATTTTTTCAAAAATTTTGCCCAATCATAGTTCAGTAATATGCCATTGGTCTGCAACCCATTTCCAACCATCTGTCCATGCCCGTATTTCATTTCCAGTTCGATTGCCCGCTGATAAAAATCAAGGCCCATCAACGTAGGTTCGCCGCCTTGCCAGGCCAGCGAGACGTTATCGCCAGACTGCTGCATCACCTGTCTGATTGTTTCCTCCTGTACTTCGGGACTCATTCGGTGAGTTGCTGACTGCTGAAACAAAGCGGATTTCTCCAGGTAAAAACAATAGGTGCAGTTTAAATTACAGTCAGGTCCCGATGGTTTGATCAGGACCGAGTTCAATGGTTTAAGTCGGTTCGCCATACGCCAAAATCACTCTTTTTGAATCACAAATTTAACAAATATCTTCGTGAACTGACCGGCCCCGTTGCATGAAAAGAGAATTTTGGGCCGGAAAAAGCCTTCTGAAACTCATATCTGGCACCTTATCATGAAAACGGTATGTGATATTGTTTTTCGGACAATCATTGATATCTTCGTCTCACAAACGGAACCAATCATTCAGAAAATTCAAAAGGAACTCATCTATGAAAAAAACGATCGTCCTGACAGGGGTGTGCCTGCTCACGGGAATAAACGGACTGTTTGCCCAAATCAGCATAGAAAAGGAAGATGGCGGACTATGGATCCTTGACGGATCAAAAAGAATTGCTTTTTATCAAAAAGAGCCAGCCGGAACGAACCTGCCGGATGAAAGATCCAATTATCTTCACCCCCTCTATCTTCCCGACGGAACAGTGATCACAGAAAACGCACCGGACGATCATCCGCATCACCGCGGTGTATATTGGGCATGGCATCAGATCCTGATCAACGGCAGGGCTGTCGGTGATAGCTGGACACTGGAAAACTTTGTAAACGAAGTCGACGAGGTCGGTTTCACGAGAGACGGACAAGGCAATGGCATTCTGCAAACCAAGGTACTGTGGCGGTCGCCTGCCTGGAAAAACGGCAAAGAAGCACTGCTCCATGAAACAGCAACCTATACGTTTTATCCTCAAAAAAGCAATTTTCGCCGAATCACGATCGACCTTGCGCTGACATCGCTGGCAGATCATTTGCAACTGGGAGGTTCTGACGATGAGAAAGGCTACGGCGGATTTTCAGTAAGGATGAAACTGCCGGACGATATGGCGTTCATCGGGGAGCATGGCGAAGTTGAACCTCAGAACACGGCAGTGGAGGCCGGCAATTACATCAACATGACGGGCCCGGTCGGGAAAAATGGCAGTCCGGGAGGGATTGTGATTTATGCTCATCCGGAAAACCAGTCAACGCCCCCAACCTGGATCCTGCGAAAAAAAGCCAGCATGCAAAATGCCGTGTTTCCCGGGCGGAAACCTGTCGATCTGCAAAAAAGTGTCCCCCTCAAACTTAGCTACACGCTCATCCTTTATAATGGCCGGATCAACGCCGGCACGATCCTGGAAGAAGCAAAGATTCAGGAACGGTAAACCGGACATGCGCCGGAAACCATCATCATCATCCTGTCGCAAGAGTCACCATGCAGCCGGTTGATGATGAAAAAGACCAAACAGGGCCCGGGGCTTTGCTGAACGAAAGAAACCGTAGATGAAACGGCTTGTAAATGAAAGATGCAGGGACATGAACTCAGGAATATGTTTTGCAAGATTGTTTTATAACATGGGAAAAAGAGGGTATTATAAAACATTTTTCTTGCGCATCACCGGATGTGTATCGTAGATTTGTCTAATGATTGAAACGTATGGAAAATTTTCTTAATACCTATACCAAAAATGGGGCCGGCAAGCGCAGGGGCAGCAGGTATCCGGGACCGGTCATCACGATATCGAGGGAGTGCGGTTGTTCAGCCAAGCGGATAGCAACAAAACTGTCTAAAATTCTGAGTGGTTACAGCTACCTTTCAGAAACCAAAACCGAAGTGGAGTGGAAATGGGTAAGTAAGGAAATTATTGAAGAAGCGGCCCTGGAGCTTGAAATGGAGCCAGTGAAAGTGAAGCATGTCTTCCTCTCCGAGGCAAAAATCAACATCAGCGAAGTCGCCACGGCATTCTCCACGGAAAAAGTTTACGATGCCGACGACCAAAATGTCATTGATTCGGTCAGGAAAGTCATTCTCCGGCTGGCAGAAGAGGGTCATTACATTATTGTCGGGAGGGCTGCCAGTGTTTTCGCCCAGGATATTCCCCGTAAATTAAGCATTAAACTACAAGCGCCGCTGGAATGGCGGATCAACAGGATTATGCAGATCAGTAACATGTCTCATGCCGATGCGCAGGAATATGTCATTGCCATTGACCGACAGCGGGAGCTGTTTGTGGAACATGTCGCCGGCAGAAAAATGAATAACAATGACTTTGACCTGATCTTCAATTATTCAACATTGCTTGAGGATCACATAGTTGATGCCATTCTGACCGTGATCAAGAACAAGCAATTTTTTGAAGAAGAACGGGAATGACCTGAAAGACGAAAGCCGGCTGCGTGATACAGCCGGCTTTATCTGTTTGAAAAACGTGCAAATTGTGTGTGAAACATTAATTAGTGACCTGTCCCCAAAGGGATATCCAGGTTATTCAGAAACAACTTCAAAGCCAAATTCGACAGTCACCTCCTTATGAAGGCGAATCTTTGCAGAATAGGTTCCTACTTCTTTAATGCTGTCTTCCGCAATTTTAATCTGCTTGCGGTCAATCTCAAATCCAAGCTTATTGATCGCTTCTGCCAATTGAATCGTGTTGACAGAACCGAAGATTTTGCCTGACGAGCTTGTTTTGGCCCCGATGGTGACCTTCTTGCCTTCAAGCTGTGCGGCAAGCGCTTGCGCTTCGGCCTTCAGTTTGGCTTCCTTGTGCGCCCGCTGTTTGATATTTTCAGCCAGAACTTTTCTGGAAGTCTCGTTGGCCAAAATGGCCATTTTCTTAGGGATCAGATAGTTACGGCCATAACCATCCCGCACGCTCACGATATCGTCCTTACTCCCCAGATTTTGAATATCTTGTAATAAAATAATTTCCATCTCTTTTACTTTTTTATTTCAACATATCAGTTACGAAGGGAAGCAGGGCCAAATGGCGCGCTCTCTTAACTGCTTTTGCGACCTTGCGCTGATACTTCAGCGATGTACCGGTGATCCGTCTTGGAAGAATACGTCCCTGTTCGTTAAGGAACTTTTTCAAAAATTCCGGATCTTTGTAGTCCACATACTTGATCTTATTCTTTTTGAAGCGGCAGTATTTCTTTTTCTTGATCTCGACTGACGGGGGAGTCAGGTACCTGATTTCACCTTGATTGTTTGCCATAATTTAGTTCTCCTTTTCCGATTTAGCTTTCATTCTTCTCTTTTCACTATACTCAATCGCGTGTTTATCCAACCTGAACGTAAGAAAACGAATAATACGCTCGTCACGTTTGTACTGGATTTCCAGCGTCTGGATAAACTCAGGCTCTGCCTTGAACTCAAACAAATGATAAAAGCCCGTGCTTTTTTTCTGGATGGGATAAGCTAATTTACGCAATCCCCAGTCTTCTTCATTGACAATCTCTCCCCCGTTTTGGGTGATGATGTCTCTGAATTTACTTACCGCTTCCTTTATCTGAACATCAGATAAAACGGGAGTTGCAATGAAAACGGTTTCATACTGGTTTTTCATAAAAACATCTAATTGATTAACGATTAAAATAAATTTACTTTTTTAAGTGGCGCAAAATTAGGAATTTTTTATTCTTTGGCAAAAGGATTGGAATTTATTATTTATCAATGGGGAACGATTGTTCCGGGAAGAGGGTAGCAAACCGTGTGTTTGCCGTTTCCGTGCGCCGGCAACCTTTATCATATTCTTAAATTGTTGGCGGGAATTGCCAGGTTTGGTACA
>CAZANK010000383.1:0-4065 GCA_964486235.1 uncultured Prolixibacteraceae bacterium
ATTTGTTGTTAATAGACAGACTCTAATTAATAAAACAATGCCTGCCCATAGACAGAAACGGGTTTTCCGGTTAACCAGCGTCCACTCTTTCAACCATAGTCCCCAAAGGTTACTGAAAATAATAATAGATGACATGTGAATGGACCAGCTTGCAAAGGAAAAACTTCCCATTTTTGTTTCTCCCATCCCGTAAAAGAAAAACTGTCCGTACCACATCAAACCGCTAAGCATTGTCATCACGTAATTACGGAACAAAATCCTTGAGGTACCCATGCCGTAATCTTTGTAGGATTTATTTTTTATCATATAAATCATACTGTAGACGAAATTCGTGGTAAATCCTCCGCCCAATGCCAGGATCAGAATCGGAGTATTTGCAAAAACGGTGGAGGTTCCCGTGCTGACAGCTACAGCAGAGATCGGTTTACCGGCATTAATGGCAATGGCCATACACCCACTCATTATTCCACCTAATACCGCCATGGTATAGCCTTTAACAATAGAAAACTCTTTTACCGATTCCTTTTTCTGATCGTCAGTCAACATCCGGTCCTTAATTACTCCTGCATAACCACACAAAACAATGCCTGCAACACTTATAAACAGGCCTGATACAATTATACCGCCAGGCACTGTTGTCACAAGCAAGCCAATTTTCCTGTCAAGAATAGCAGGCACAATTGTCCCCACAATGGCACTTAATCCCAAAGATATTGACTGTCCCAAAGAAAGTCCGATATAGCGTAAGCCAAGGCCGGCTCCCAATCCACCGAAGCCCCACAAGATGCCAAAAACATAAGTCCGGATCAAACTGGTTCCCGGACTTTGATTGAGGATACCTAAAATATCAGGGGTCGCCAAACAGGCTCCAACCCAGGGCATGACAAGCCAGGCCACAAAACCCATCGTAATCCAGTAAGTTTGCCATGACCATTTTTTTATCAGGTAAGACGGAACGTAAAAACTGGCTGATGAAAACCCGCCGATGGAATGAAATATGATTCCTATAAGCTGCTGCATTACTGTCAATTAATAAATCAAGCTATATTTTCGAAAATTGTGTAGTTACCGCTATCTTCATTTCGGTACCCGGCAAAATAGTCTCAGGGCAGCCACCAACTGCTTCAATCTCCATAAAGTTTTCCGTATCGCTGTAAATACTATAGCGGACCCCTTTTTTATCCGGCAAAATCTCCGGGGAAGCATCACGGATGTCGATGTAGGAATAGTCTTCCGGAACAGGGTCGGCGCTTCTTCGAACTATCAGTCCGTTTTGCGGGTCATGATATTCAATCCACGGAACATCAGGGCCCAGGGCGAGTTGATACCTTTGCGAATCGTTAGTTTGAACCCGGCAGGTCCCTCCTTTCCTGAATATATTTGTACTGCCTGCCTGTTTGTAGAGATCCCAGACATTCGTCTGGTCATTACCCGGAAATATGACCTCACACCCCGCTCCCGAGTCGAACTGGCAAAGTGTCCAGGGGGCAAGCAAACATTCAGAACTTGAAAGTGGCTTACGTCCAATATAGGTGATGCTCTCAATTATATTCACGGCGATTTCCTGCCGATCTGGCTCAATCTCAATTTGACGTTTGAAAAAAGCAGGTATGCCAACTCCCTGATTATTTATCAAATCCACTTCTGCAACAATGGTTGCATTATTTTCTCCGGATGCCGTAACCAGATATCTTGCTGAAAGGACAGAGGGGCTTACCCGCCAGCTACCGGCGGAATATTGGTAACCGAAGGTGGTCCCTTCCGGGGCAGGCCAAAGACCATCTCCTCCAGGATTCAGATATTGAGTTCGTGTGCTTTGCCCTTTAATTGCCTCAAAATTTACCCGGTTAAGAATTTCACCGTTAAGAACAGTAAAAAGACGCCCTTCCATATCAAGTGCAGCGATAACCCCTTTTTCGGAATTTCCCACAACGTGAACACGTTTTCCGGCCTTCTCAAAAGCCTCCAGCATTTGTTTTGATCCTCTTCTTGTTCCCATATCCGTTTTTTAATCCAGATGAAAAACTTCAACGAGCATTTCTTCCTTTGCCTTCAGGCTTTGGTCGTTTTCACATACCAGCACTTCGGTCATGGATCTCCACCAGCGCTGCATAATTTCCGATTCTCCAAGTTTATCAAACAACCCTTCATCTTCAACCTCAAAATACCCAAACAGATACTCCGAGTTTTCATGAAGAAAAATGGAATAGTTTTCGATGCCATGTGCCTTTAGTTCCTGTTTAAGTTCAGGCCATACCGAATTATGCCTTCTCTTGTATTCTCCCGATAGCCCAGCTTTGGCCTGAATCAGGAATGCTTTTCTTTTCATTGGTTTTTCGTTTTTGGAAAGCATCGCTGGTAGTTATACTCTTCTGCCAATTCTTTTGCCGTAACAAACCTGCCCCCACGTTCCTTAAGCAGGTGACAGAGGATGTCAAATTGTTCTACGGCTTTTGGACCACAATTTTTTACGATGAATGGCAAGGGCTTTACACTGCATTCTCCGAAGGTTATTGCCCCCTGCGGCATGGGGTAAAATTCCCACGGATGCAGGTAAAAACAAAGTACCGGGCGTTTGCCGCGCGAGCGGACAAACGAAATAAAATTCGCTGCTTTCTCCATCAGGAATTCAGCGGACTTTGTCCGGAACAGGGGCCACTGATCCCGGTCACGGTGGTATTCATCCCGGCTTTCCATCGTAAGATCGCAAAAATTCGGAATCTCCAGGATTTTCATTTCCCCCGGGCGGCTCCAGTCTTCGCTGCAGGGATGATAAGGAGCAAAAGGCTCTCCGTAAAAGTACAGCGGAAATGATGCATCTGCTATATACCCCAGCTTTTCAAGGATATGAACCACTTTTGTACTGCCCCACAGGCGAGGGCAACGAAAACTTAACGGATATGTTCCGCTTATTTCTTTTACAATATTGGTTGCCCTGGTGATCCTGCCTTCCACCTCTTCCGGTAAAATGGGCATATTGTCAGGCAATGGAAAAATCTCATCGCCAAGTGTTTCATGGAATAAACCGTGGCACCCGGTTTCATGGCCTGCCTCTTTTACCTGCAAAACAACATCCGGATTGTTCCCGGCTGCATGCCCCGTCCAGAAAAAGGTTGCCCGGATACCATGTTTTTCCAGGACTTCCAGGATGAAGGACGTACCGTGTCGCACCCCATTATAATAAGGGGTATAGGAACCGATGTCGGTTTCCATATCAAAACCGAATACCACATCAAATGAGGCAGTATTGTCTGCATATCCTTTCACACTTTGGTCTTTCGTGTTCATGACGTTATTCCTTTTTCAAGAAACAGGGAATCCATTTTTTCACTGAGCGCGACAGGTCCGTTTTCCGTTATTTCATACCCCGTTTCAATACGTACCCCGTTGAATTCAGGATGACCAAAAAAACTGACGTCAATACTCACCATCATACCCGGCTTGAGCACATCTTCACTGTTCGGACCAAAAAACGGCGATTCCGCCTCATGTAGTCCAATGGTGTGAGCAAACGGGCATACAAGATATTTTGACAACTGATGTTTTTCAAAATAGGCTCTCGCCGGGGCATCGATTTCTTTTCCTGTTTTCCCGGGAATCAGCTGCTCTTTTGTCAGGCGGAAAGCATCTTTCAGGTAGCGGAGGCAATCAAGCTGACGGCTGGTATATTCTCCGTTTACCGGGATGACATCGCCTGTTACTCCGGCATATCCGTTCACTTTAGGTGATAAACCGATCATAACCAGTTCTCCTTCTTCCAGAAGTTTCGAGCTGGCAGTAGGAACCACGGCGTTTGACCGTTTCCCGCTGCCGACGATGGTACCGAAGCCAAAACCGCTCGCCCCCCGGCTCCTGACAGCATACTCACCGGCTGCGGCAACCTCAATTTCCGAAACACCCGCCGCTATCTTACTTCTCATCGCATCATACGCATAATCGGCAAGACCAAATGCAGCCCGGATCTGCTCCCTTTCCCACGGGGATTTGTCATACCTTAACCGGACATATTCTTCAGTGATGTCAACCAGAGTGACGTCCTTAAACCCTTCGGCTATTTGTTTATAT
>CAZANK010000384.1:0-4059 GCA_964486235.1 uncultured Prolixibacteraceae bacterium
ACAGGCAGTGAATCCGGCGGCCAACGCGATTATTACGCCAAAACTTTTTTTCATACGTTTATAATTTCAATTAAACCGTTTCTCATTGTTCCCGCTTCTTTGACTGATAATAAAAATCCAGCAAACGGCGTGCTGCCACAAATGAACTCATCTCTTCATGAAGAACCTTTTGTTCAAAATCAGGGATCATGGCCCGAACTTGCCGGTTATGATAGAAATTGGCTTTCAGTTGGTCATGAATGGTCTCATACATCCAATATTTGGATTGTTCGTTCCGCTTAAACTGAAAATACCCGTTCCCGTTCACCTGACTCAGATACTCACCGATTGTTTCCCAAATCTGGTCGATCCCGTCTTGTTTGATGGCCGAGCAGGTCAGCACCCTGGGGTTCCACCCCGATTCGGGCGGGGGAAACAGGTGCAGGGCATTCACGTATTGCACGCGAGCCATTTCGGCCCGGGTCACGTTATCCCCGTCGGCCTTATTGATCGCGATGAGATCGGCCATTTCCATAATCCCGCGCTTGATCCCCTGAAGTTCATCACCGGCGCCTGCCAGCATCAGCAACAGGAAGAAATCGACCATGGAATGCACCACCGTCTCACTCTGTCCCACTCCCACGGTCTCTATAAAAATCATGTCAAAACCCGCGGCTTCACAAAGGATGATGATTTCCCTGGTTTTCCGGGCAACACCTCCCAGTGACCCGGCCGACGGAGATGGCCGGATATAGGCATTAGGGTCGGATGATAAGGCTTCCATTCTGGTTTTATCACCCAGAATACTTCCACGCGAGCGCTCACTGCTGGGATCAATGGCAAGAACAGCCAGCTTATGCCCCTGCGACGTCATCTGCTTGCCCATCGACTCAATAAACGTACTCTTTCCAACGCCCGGGACCCCGGTGATCCCGACCCGGACCGACCGCCCGCTGTGAGGAAGGCATTTCAGGATAATGTCCTGGGCAATCCCCTGATGTTCCGGACGGGAGCTTTCCACAAGGGTGACGGCCTGGCTGAGTACCGTGATGTTCCCTTCCAGGATTCCTTTTACATAACCGTCGGCCGAAAGCCTGGATTTCCTCTTGTTTTTCAGGAACCGCTGAACGGCGCTCTCGCTAAAAGATCCGGGATGTTCAATCCCCCTGTTAACCATCAGTCCCTTAAAGTAATCGTCATTCTCGATATGGTCATGTTCCTTGTCCGTCATCATCTCCCAAATTTTTACGAAGGTAAAACTTAGGAAGGACAAAAAAAACAAGCCGATTGAAGTTTTCCGCCGGCGTCGAAACAATTTAAGGCTGGTTGCATCACAACCCGGTCACGTTGGCAGATACACGAAGGATACTCGTCGGCCTTTTCGGATCATTGGTAATCACGGTGATGGCCTTGTTCTGCCGCCCTTTTCTTCCCGTGGAGTCAAAAACCACCTGGACCTCGACGCTTTCATTGGCGGAAACCATTCGCTTTGCCGGTGACACCACCGTGCAACCGCACGATGTTTTCACATCACGGATAATCAGATCCCGTTTCCCCTTATTCTGAATCATAAAGGTGTATTTCGGACGCTCCCCCTCACGAATATCGCCAAAATCATGGCTCATGGTATTCAGCGAGATCACGGGGGCGCTGGCCAGCTCAGCCGGTGTAAGCGATGAAAAATCTTCTTCAACCGTTGCCGTCACCCCAATCGAGTTTTTATAATCCGATGTGCCGTTCGAATCCAGATAAATGCGGTGGATCACAAAGCCAAAACTTTCCAGCTTGCGGGCATCGTACGTGATCATGATCTTCCCTTTTTCATGACTCTTCAGGACGGAAGGTTCAACCCGAACAGCCAGGTGCGCCGGAGGGGTCCGGAAGCCCAACCGGACCGGCTCCCCGGAATCATTGACAATTTCGAGTGTGTCGGTCAAAACCTCGTTTTGCCTGATCGTCGCAAAGTTGACATGATTTGACCGGGCCCTTACCGGGCCAATTTGCCTTGGGTAAAGCTCGGCCATTGTCTTTGGCCGGGGCTCCACCACTCCCCTGATCCGGAGAACGGTCTGAGCATCTCCGGCATTCGCCGACACATGAATCGTTTTTTGAAAACTGCCCGGTCTGCCCTCGGGGTTATAGCTCACCTTTACAAAACCACGCTCTCCCGGTGCCACCGGCTTCTGGGTCCATTCGGGGGTCGTGCAGCCGCATGACGCCATCACACGGTTCAAAATCAGGGGCGTACTTCCTTCATTCTCAAACGAAAACGTACAGCTTTTCACGCCATCCCCTTCCTTGAACGTGCCAAAATCGTGTTCCAACTTGTTAAAAACGATTTTCGCCTGCCCCCGGACTTCTTGTCCGCCCAAAAGGGCAGTGAGCATCAAAAGAATGAATTTAACCTTCATCGCTGTCTTTTTTACTTCACAAAGCTATAAAAGGCTGCCGGTTACGCCGTCAATTTCATCCAGACTTTTGTTAACAAATTGTTAACGAAGATTTCTGTCTTTTTTTTGTAGCTTCGTGTCGTATTTGTAGGAGAATTCGAGAACATGGGAAGAAACACAATCCGGATCGTCATCATTCTGGCCACATTTTCAGTACTTGGCATCCTGTTAATGCAGTTTTTTTTTCTGAAGAAAACGGCCGGTCTTAATGAAACACGGTTTCATGACTTGGCCACCCAGGCCCTGAAGAACGTGGCGCGGCATCTGATTGAATATCGGGACAAGACAACGGGAAGAACGACAAATCCCGGGATTGTGGAGGTCGATCAGGTCTCGAACAACTATTACGTGGTTAATGTCAACGATGAGATCAATCCGGTGTTGCTGAAGCATTTTTTGATCAAGGAGTTTAAAAAGTACAACCTGAGTCTTGACTTTGAATACGCGATCTATGACTGCGACAGCAAAAAGATGGTTCACGGGGTCTCCTTAAAAGAGAAAAATGACAGTCTGCACCAGCAACCGGTCGGGTCCGCCGCAAAAGCAGGCTGTGATTCGGACGAAGAGTTTTTTGACGACCATTACCGTGCCGAGAAGAAGAAGTGTCTGCTGCCAACCAGCAAAAAATATACCTACTATTTTGGGGTTTATTTTCCCAACCGGTCGAAATACTACAGTACCAACATCCATACCTGGTATATCTTGAACGGCATTTTATTCATCGTCATTTTATTTTTCAGCTATACGCTTTATCTTATTGTGAAGCAACGCCGGCTTAGCGAAGTCCAGAAAAACTTCATCAATAACCTGACCCACGAATTCAGGACGCCGATCGCATCGATCGACCTTTCGGCCAAAGTGCTTACCGACCCGGCCATTATCCGCCAACCCGAACGTCTGGAAAAATATTCCGCGATCATCGGCGAACAAACGCAGCGGCTTTCACTCCAGGTTGAGAAGGTCTTGCAAATGGCCAGTATTGAAAAGCAAAAACTAAAGCTGGATAAACAGGAAATTGAATTGTCCGGGTTTCTCAAGAAATGTGCCGACAGCTTCAAAAGCAGCCAGAATGATACCCTTTCCCGCGTAACGGTAAAGACTCCCCCGGAGCCGGTGAAAATAAAGGCAGACCCTTTTCATTTGAGCAACATGATCGATAACATTCTGGATAATGCGATTAAATACTGCGATGAGGAGCCGGAAATCACCGTTCTCGCCGAGCGGAAAAAAGATGCCGTTCATATCAGTTTTGCCGACAACGGGATTGGTATTCCCAGGCAATACCGGAAGAAGATATTTGACCGGTTTTTCCGAATCCCGACAGGGAATATTCACAATGTAAAAGGATTTGGACTGGGACTTGACTATGTAAAGAAGATCACGCAACTGCATGGCTGGAAAATCCTGGTTGCGGATCATTCACCCAAAGGCTGTATCTTTACACTCATTATACCTGATTAACATGATGGAATTTACCGGGAAAAAAATCCTTTTGGCCGAAGATGACCGTACGTTGAGCTTTATTATCAGCGACCATCTTCAGCGCGCCGGTTATTAGGTGACCGAAACCGGTGATGGGGATTCAGCATTTCGGATTTTCACCGGTGAAGAGTTCGATCTCTGTCTGCTG
>CAZANK010000385.1:0-1155 GCA_964486235.1 uncultured Prolixibacteraceae bacterium
CGGCCGTTGGCCTGTCCGATTTTGGGATCACTCAGTTTCGTCATTTCGGTGCCGTTGAGCCAGGTCGTCACCTCGGGGCCTACCACTTTGATCCGCATGGTGTTCCATTCGCCGGGTTTCAGGACATTTTCGAGCGAGTCGGGGATCTGGTGGAGCCATCCGCGGCCATACGATTCATAAATGCCGCCGGAGTCATGGTCTTTAGGCGCCACCTCGACCTGCCATCCGGCCACTTTGGTGCCGTCGACGGTAGAGCGGAAGAAGATGCCGCTGTTGCCGTTGGCGAGCTGCTTAAAGTCGACCGACAGGTCAAAGTCCTTGAAATACCGTTCGGTGCCCAGGTATCCGTAAGCCTTGTCGGGGCCGCTTTCACAGACCAGGAGGCTGTCTTCGACGTACCATTTCTCGGTGCCGTAGACGATCCACCCGCTGAGGTCTTTCCCGTTAAACAGGCTCACCGGCGCCTTGTCTTTTTTGGGAAGTTCCCTGATCTTGATGTTGCGGAACCAGGCCGGGTAGCCGTGGTCCTGCAGGCAGAGCAACCCGGTGGGACTCAGTCCGTATTCGGGGGCGTCTTCCCACTTCCCGCTGTTTTTCCGGGCAAACCAGTCGGGCGTCCAGGCCTCAAATTCGATGATCTTTTCGCCGTTCATCCAGTATTCCACGTGTCCGTTGTCGAAGACGATCTTCGAGGTGTTCCATTCGCCGGCCGGGTTGACATGCAGCAGGGACGTGTCGGGCAGGTACATGGCATAGTCGGCGCCGCATTTCTGCCAGGGTTCCAGCGGCTCGGGGAAGTTGGCGTCGTCGATGAGCTGGTATTCCGGACCGGTGACATAAGGCACCTTGAACCGTTCACCCTCGAGGACATGATACAGCATGCCGCTGTTGCCCCCTTTGGAGATTTTCCAGTCCCAACTCAGGATGAAATTTTCATACGGTTTGTCGGTCACGATGTAGCCGTTGGCGTCGTCGCCGTGGCCTTCGGCTTTGATAGTGCCCCTCTCGACGATCCACGGCCCTGTGAGGCTGTCGCCGTTGAAATCACGCCATCCGTCGAGCGTGGCGCCGTCGAACAACAAGGTCCAGCCTTCGGCTTTTTCCTCGTCGGTAAGTACGTTTTGTTTCGGCTGACAGCTTACTGCGGCCAGCAGG
>CAZANK010000385.1:1255-4059 GCA_964486235.1 uncultured Prolixibacteraceae bacterium
GCGGTTACATGGGTTTTCCGTTTTTCGAGATCACGGTGCCGGGTTTGAAAACGATCGAAAGCTCGCCGGGCTTCGACAACACCTCCTTCGCCTTTTCGATGCCCTTGTCCGTCCGGATGGTGGCCTGGATCGCTCCCTTCTGGTAATAATACCGCGATACGATCTCGTCGGTCAGGATATCTTTGGCTTCCTCCTTAAACTGCTCCAAATCCTTGTCAAGTTCATGTTTTACCTTTTCCTGCAAATTCTCGAATTCGCTTTGGGCGATAGCATAATATTTTTCCTCTTTTGCCGTTTCGATCAGCTTTTCCAGTTCTTCTTCGGTATCCGACCGGTACGTGAAATTCCTTTCTTTCACGAACGATTTGAACTGGTCGTACATTTCGCCGGTAATTTCGAATTCTCCGGGCGCCGGTATGGACCGGTGGGCGTTGGCATACAGGGTGGCAAAGTCGAAATACATGAATTCGTTGATCAGGTTGATGCTCAGGCTGCTCAGTCGGTCGAGGTCGATTTTGATATCGGGGATGATACCGCCGCCGTCGTAAACCTTTCTGCCTTTTTTGGTGGTGAATTCCGAGATCAGCGAATCGGGGACCGTACCTACGCTGCCGTCTTCATTGCGGTTTGAATAGTCGAGTGCCTGGATGCACCTGCCGCTTGGGATATAATATTTGGCGGTGGTCACTTTCAGGCTTGACTTGTAACTCAGTTCCCTGGTGGTCTGGACCAGGCCCTTGCCAAAGGTCCGGCTGCCGACGATCACGGCGCGGTCGAGGTCCTGCAGGGCGCCGGCGACGATTTCGGAGGCCGACGCGGAGCCCCTGTTCACCAGCACGGCGATGGGCATCACGGTATCGACAGGCGTCTGGGTGGCTTTGTAGACTTTATCCCACTGTTTTACCTTTCCGCGGGTGCTGACCACTTCTTCGCCCTTGGGAACAAAAAGGTTGGCCACGTTCACCGCCTCGTTCAGCAGTCCGCCGGGGTTGGAGCGGAGGTCCAGGATCAGCGATCCGGCCCCGTGTTGTTCCTTCAGTTCCAGGAAGACTTTTTTGACCCGCTCCCCACAGTCGGCCGTGAAATTCGACAGCCGGATGTAACCGGTTTTTTCGTCGAGCATCCCGTAATAAGGGACCGGGTCGATCTGGATCTTTTCGCGCACGATGGCGACTTCAAAAGGCTTCCTTTGTCCCGGGCGCTGCACCCTCACCTTCACGGTCTGGCGAGCGGGTCCTTTCAACAGGTTGCTGACCTGTTCGGTTGTCATCTTCCCGGTGTTCTTCCCATCCACTTCCAGGATGATGTCGCCGGCTTTCAGTCCCGATTTCTGGGCCGGGAAGCCCTCATACGGCTCTGCCACGACGACCACGCTGTCGTGTTTGCTGATCAGCGCGCCGATGCCCGCATACTCGCCGGTGGTCATGAACCTGAAATCTTCCATCTCTGACTCGGGGATGTACGTGGTATACGGGTCGAGCGACCCGAGCATCTTGTCGATACTTGTCCTGATCAGTTTGTCAGGCTTGATCTCATCCACGTAAAACAAGTTCAGTTCCCGGACCAGCGAGTAATAGATGTCCAGGTTTTTGTCGATCTCAAAGAGCTTTTCATCCCGGGTCAGCCCGGTGAATGCCAGCAGCAGGAAAATCAGCACCCCCGCGATAATCCCCGTTTTTCTTTTGTTGTATTTTGTCATCATCTTTGCATGTTTTGGTGCGGACCAGCCTTGTTGCCACACGACTCATCAGCCTGCTCATGGCTTGTCCTGTTCAAAGTTCGTTAATTTCCAAAAGAGAAACAAAAATACATAAAGCTTTGCTTAAATGCAGGGTTTGTTTTCAGTATTTCTCGTTAATTTATCTGAATGCGATTTGTTCGTCCCCGGCCTGCCCTGTTTACCGGTAAAAATCTTTCGTTAGACGATTAAAGGGAGGTGGGGAATCCGGTTTCTCTTTTAATTTGTATCAAAAACAAACCAAGGATCAACATGAAGACATTTCCGCGCATCTTTTTCTTTGTCATTTTGCCGGCGTTTTTTTTGCCGTCATGTATTTTCATGGGACCTGCCATCAAAGGGGAGGGGAAGGTGACGGAAGAAACGAGGGAAATCAAGGGCTTTGAAAACGTGGAAGTTTCCCGCGGGCTGAAGGTTTTTCTGGTGCCCGACAGTGTGGAGTACCTGGAGGTGGAAGCCGATGGGAATCTGCATGAGGTGATTGTCACCGGACTTCAGGGCAAGACGCTTCAGATTTACACGGACAAGTTCATCCGGTCGGCGAAATCGAAGAAGGTCTATGTCCACTTCCGGCATCTCAACGGGATCAAGTCCACCTCGGGAGCGATGGTTTCTGCAAAGGACACGGTCCGGACGAAGACGCTGGAGATCGCTGCCTCTTCAGGCAGCCGTCAGACGCTGGCTGTCCGCGCGGGAAAACTGGAGGTGCGTTGTTCGTCGGGAGCGCATGTCAGCCTGACCGGGGAGGCCGTTGAGGCGGCGTTCAGGGCCTCGACCGGCGCGCATGTGGCGGCGGACAAGTTTATCGCGACCAGGTGTGAGGCGAAGGCCTCGACCGGGGGCCATGTCCGGGCCGGGATGATGGAGAGGCTGGAGGCGGTGGCTTCCTCCGGCGGACAGATTTATTATGCGGGAACGCCCGACCTCGGCCAAATGCGTAAATCATCGGGCGGGGTGATTGAGAAGGACGGAGAACGGAGACCGGAAACCGGAGAACAGAAAAAAGAAAATAGAGAACGGAGACCGGAAAAAAGAAGATAGGGAACAGAAAACAGAAAACAGAAAA
>CAZANK010000386.1:0-3766 GCA_964486235.1 uncultured Prolixibacteraceae bacterium
TGTAACGCTGACCGGGCCCGGCATTCGGATTGCTGTCCAGAAACGGGCTGAAATTATGGCTGGCCGGCGCTTCATTGGCCAGGATCCCGTTATTATTCCATGAACCGTTAATCTTGAACAACTTCAGGTCAGGCTTTTCCCAATGAATACCATCTTTCGATTCAGCGATACAAGTCGTTTCCACATTGGTGCCATCCTTGCCTCCCGGGTTGCCCCGGTAATAGACGCGATAGCGGTCTCCATCCTTAATCATTGTACAATAGCCGCAAAAGACCCCTTCCCAGGGATTGTCGAAATAAAGTACCGAACCTTCATCAACCGGATGATGCATGACGATTCGCGATCCGCTGAACTTATCGATCAGCGTGTTGTCAACAAAAATCTCTCTTTTATCGGCTAACTGAATATCTTTATCCTGAGCAGATAAACTGTAAGATGACGAAAAAAGCAGAAAAACAAAGAAACTACAGAGTAACTTTATTGATTTCATGATGATTGCTGGTTAGCCAAAACTGATCGAACAGAACAAGTATAATCAATAATAATCAAATATAATCACTTTTTGCAAAAATAAACGACTTACACCGCACATTCTGCTTCTCCCAATGAACTACCAGATACCGTGCCAACTGGATCATGGCTGATTCAAATAATTACCGTGCCTTAAAATATCCCGCCATAGCTCATATCCTTTTTTAGTTTTTAGTAATAATGGAATCAGGTACATTTTTGGAGAGATCGTTGATGCCAATCATGATAAGTAATTTGGCAGGTTTTCTGACTACGATACTATCCAGACGTTCAAGTGCCCCAAAAGTAGTATCCCAGATTTCACCATTTTTATCTGACACTCATTTCTGCTTTTGTTTTACACCCATATCTTTAAAAAAAATGACGCCCATATAGATATTGGATTTCCCTTCATGGCTCGAATAATAGGCCACCCAAAGCTTTTTCCTGTGAATAACCATGCCGGGGTAACTGGTATCACCTCCGCTCGGCAATTTTGTTGTTTTCAGCACATTCCCTTTTAAATCAGTCATCAATATGGCCGTGGAAGAACCCGATTTTTCATAGGACCGTGTACCTATAACAAGCTGTCTTTTATTCAGAAACTGAAAATTGGGACCGCCTAACTGAACTTTCAAACGGTTGTAAGTTAACTCTCTGTACGGGTAGGGGCTTTCAGCGATAAAGCCCATACGATCCTCTTTATCTCTACGGATCAGGATATACATGTTATCGTTCCGGTCGAATCGTATTGTTGATTCGTTTGGATCGCCATCCAATTCAATTTTAGCCAGTTTTTCATAGTATTTTCCATCCGTCGTCTTAACAAGGAAAGCCTCCCAGGGATCCGGGTTCTTTCCCACGTGAATCTGGTACATAATCCCATATCCGATACCCTTATTCCACGTCACTCTCCATATCCATTCCCTGGAAGTGGTAATTTGAGGATCGACTACCGTTTTTTCCAGGCTCGAAAAGTTGAAGCCCGATTTATCCGAGAACGATACGTAGGTGGCAAGCGTATTAAAATGATTGTTGAAAAAGTAGCCCGCGCCTACGGCGACCATAATTCTCCCTTCAGGAGTCTCCGACAAGTGCGCCTCCCGCATCTCCGTTCCTTTCAGCTCAAACAACGCTACGCTCTCCCAGTTCTTTCCGTCTTCGGACCTGACAATTCTCACCCGGCCGGTGTTCGTATTATCACAATGATTATTACCCTCCCTGAATGAACAGTAGAAAGCATTTTTAAACCGGATCAGATCAGGAAATCCATTATGTTTGGCCTGATCCCAGATTTTATAAACTGACATTCCTGATTCCTGTGATATTGATTCTTTTAAACAGATAAATGAAATAATTGAAATTAAGATAATTGTGAGCAGTGCTTTTTTCATCGTTGTGATTGTTTGATTATATTTAAAAACAAAAATACTTTTCGGAGTGAACTCAATTAATAATTTTATTAAACAAAATAGCTAATTGTTTCTGTTGGTTATTGCCTCTTTCAGCATACCGGGCCATTCTGTTTGAAAAGCCTTTGTACATGGTCAGAGCGGCCTGCTCGTAAAATTTACTGATATCTTCTTCACGCTCTGGGGTGATAGGACGATAATAGCCTTCCCCGCATTCGACAGAGGCGCGTTCCTGATAATCTTCAATCGATTTGATTGCTGCATCAACAAAGGCTTTATCATATTCCATTCCCTGTTCGGCTTCCAATATGTCTTTCATCTTCAAGAAAATTTCAAATGGTTTCTGCAACGATCCCGGCAGTTTTAAAAGTTCTGATTTTTCAGAGCTATCCGAGGCTACAAGCTCAGGTAATTCCGGATAATCCAGTTCCGGTTTTTCTTCAGGCCACCCCCCCGCAGTTGTAACTTCAATTTCAGCCTTCAAGGGCAGTTCATTATACAAAAGGTCCACATTGTCGTGCGAATTAATCTTTATTTCTTTACCATTGACCTTTACCGACATCACTTTAGGTCCGCCGTTATTACAGGAAATGAAAATCTTTTTTTTCTCCGAACCGGACAGGCTGCTTTTGGCTATATTGAATGATTGAACCGGGAATACGAGGACGAAGAATGAGTCTGTCGGAACGATAGTCAAAATCGAATAAACCACGAATGGTTGCAGCTGGAATGGCAAAATTATCGATCATTACGGCTACACCTCCGAATCTGTGTTTTCCGGAATCTGACCAGGGATTATTCGTATTCTCTCCAAACTGAGACCAGGGTGCATCCATTCTGAAGTCTTTGGCCCATTTCATTGCCCGGATTGCGGAACGACGAATATCCTCAAATCTGCCCAAACGGTAATACATCAAAATGGCCCGGCCCTCAACCGTGCCCCAAACGCCACCGTTAACCCAGCAGCCAAATTCATGTATACCCCCCATACCCTTGCCGATTGTATTTCCCCAATTCCAATAGGTGTCGTCCAGTCCGGGGGCGTTAGTCAAAAGAAAATCGAAAGGACGAATGGCAGGATAGGCAGCAATTTGCTGATAAATCCGTTCTGCCGTTTTGTCGTCAACAACGCGCAGAGCCACCGCATCTGCATTGGCGACACCTTCAAGATAACCAAATTGTTTCTGTCCTAAAACCCCGTGTTTGATACCGCCCGGCTCCAGACTTTTGGCAAAATAACCGTCATCTGTTATTAACCGGGATAAAGATTCCCGGGTAATTTTCTGTCGTTGTTCATAAATTGAAAGTTTAATTTGGTCACCCATCATTTTATATAATTCGACCATCCTGTCCAATGCAGCCAGATAAGTAATTGAAAGGCCGGAAAGATAACCTTTGCCATATGAGCCATCCGGCTGTTTAACCCCTCCGTAGCTTGGCGCCAGGATATTGGATGCCGGACCAACAAGGAAAAGGTTATTTTGCGGATCACGTGTTTTTTCAATGGCATTGCACGCTCTTTCCATTTTCGGTAAATAATAATTGATGGCTTTCGGATCACGACCGGCCAGTAAAATTTCAGCCTGCATCACCAAGCCGGCTGCAGTAGCCTCATAAAACCAGTCGTGAATCTTTAAATCGCCATCTCCCTGTTTATATCCTATTTCATTAGGACGGGCCATGTCTCCCAAACAGCCGTCAGGTGCCACCCATGGAGGTTGACTCGAGGCAGTAGAACTGCCATCCCACATACTCATCCGTTTTCCATCTCCCTGGTTGTCCCAGTGAAGATCCCATGATCGCTGCAAAAGTGAGAACCATGGTTCCAGAAGGAAAGGCGTGGC
>CAZANK010000386.1:3776-4059 GCA_964486235.1 uncultured Prolixibacteraceae bacterium
TGGCAGCATAGGAAAAGCCGTAGCTGTTCTGAATCCACCAAGCTTCCCACCCTGCGCCTTCAACCAAAGTATCCCAATCAGGATGATAAACCATCGTGAGGTTCGGAACTACAGGGTTCGGATTAAAAAAAGCAAACGATTCGTCTATCAGCCGCAAAAATTCAATATCTCCCTCTCCTGTGCAAAATTTACCTTCGTAACGATTTAGTTTAAAATTTGACTGCCCAAAGGCAATCACACTCATCAAAATAAACAAAACAGATAGTGCTTTCACAAGTAATTA
>CAZANK010000387.1:0-4053 GCA_964486235.1 uncultured Prolixibacteraceae bacterium
TATATCTGTCTGATAACAGGTATTTAAGAGAACGGAAGCGATAAAAGATATCAGCTATTTATTTTTTGTCATGTACTAAGATCACCGGCTAAACTACCATCTCCTTGCACCGGTTTTGACATCCTCGGGTTTTTGCAGTTCAGCCGGCGGAACAACTAAATACCTTACTTGAGAGGCCCCCGCCTGCTGCAGAGCAACCATTGGCAGAGCCAGTTCATTATTGGTATTTGTAAGGGAAGCTTCGTAAGATAAGGCGACTGAAACTTTTGTCGAATCCTCCTGGCGCTTCGCAATCCAATTACCCAGGCGATATTCCGCCACTTCTGATAAGGATCGGCCGACGGATCCAGATCCATCTTCTCCGCGTCATAATCCGTGGCCCCGGTCAGGATCACCACGATCTTTTTGCCCGATTTGATCTTGAAACCGGCAGTGGTATAGGTCGAGAATGGCTCCACCGAATTGTCATTACCGAGAGCCTTCATTGCCGCGGCATAGCGCATATGCTTACCGCCGGGACCTTCGAGCGGTGAATCCTGGTCGATGATCTGTCCGCTGAAACCCGCCAAACCATCTTCATTCCGGTAAAGGTTCTTATAAGGCAGGTCGGTTCACCGGAATGATCAAAGTTGATGAATAAATCGCCCAGAGGCTGGTAATATCTTACCCGGGGAGGCGTACCCAGCATGTACTTGTTTGAAAGCTCCTCCGCTTTGCCGTAATCTCCCCTGAAAATTGCTTCCCTGATTTTCGGGAAGGTGAGCCAAGGATTCGGGATTGTTGTTGTTTAATTTTGAACCTGCCCAGACACTTTCTTCATTCAGTTGTATCCGTTCGTTTTTGTGATCGCCAAATACCATTCCCCCCAAGCGTCCGTTACGGATTTTGTATTTTTGTAAAAACAGATGATTATGAGAACAATTCAATTACATATTCCTGATAGCGTTGATTTGAAAGATTACGATTTTTCAATGATAATTGCTTCAAAACTATACGAGGACGCAAAACTTTCTGCCGGACAAGCAGCAGGGATTGTAGGATTGTCGAAAAGAGCATTTATTGAAATGTTAGGAAAATACGGGGTTTCTGTTTTTAGCACGTCGGTTTCTGATTTAAAGTCCGATATAGCCAATGCCTAAGACGGTTATATCTGATACAAGCACGTTGATTCTTTTCCACAAGGTTGATGAGTTTATTCTTTTGCAAAAAGTATATGGTGAATTGATTACTACTCCTGAGATTGCAAAGGAATTTGGAGAGGTATTAATTGTCATGCAGAAGATCCTTTTCCTGTAATAGAACTTCTGTAGAAAACGGAGGCCTCCCGTTAACCGGCAACACACCCCGTTGAATAGTGACAATTTTTGATTCACCCGGTTTCACTTCAATTTTAGGCCAATGTACAAATGCAGTACAACTCAATGGCTCTCTTGCCTGTCGGGATGTTTCAGCCAGGATGGAAACCTGCGCATTATAACTGGTCGGGTTTGCAATTCTCAGCGTAACTCCTGACTTATTACGTTTCAAAACAGTCGCTTCCACATGGTCGAACACATATACCTCATCTATAAGGATCAACACCAAAGTATTCATGCGAAATTTTGTTTCTTAGCAAATACATTTCTGACCACGGCACTTCTGGATATTTCTTTTTTTATCTCTTCTGGAAGGTTTTTTGATGCCTCTCCAATAATCTCAAAGTTCCGGATTACGGCATCAACTGTTTTGTAATCTCTTTTAAATTCGACGAACGAATACCCTTCTATGTATTCTCCAATACGAGTCATGGCATGCAAAAGGTCTTCAAGATACATTTTGTATGTTCGGTCTTTCTTTTTCAATTTACACGTAGTTGACTTGTTGCAGAATTCGCTTTTTAATGGGTTCTTTTAAGGCATTTTTTGTGACCAGGTCTATCTTTCTGCCAAAAACTTTTTCAAGATAGATTTCGAGCGAAAAAAACTTCCAGCCAATAGGTTTTTCAAGTTCGACGAGAAGGTCAATGTCGCTATCCTCGGTGTCGTGTCCATCAGAAAATGAGCCGAACAATCCAATTTCCCTGACCGCGTAATCTTTATGAAGAGCGGGTTTTAACTCCTTTAGCTTGGATAATATGTCGTTCTTTGTAAGCATACTCAAAGATAATCATTTTTTAAACAGTCATTACTTCAGCATGGGGCATAACGGCTGGCGGCAAATGAGGCGATAAAACGGGGGTAAGCAAACAAGAATATATTTTAGTTTGTACAGCCTAAAATTTGTTGAAATCGCAGACCGCCTGGTACATCGCGAGAAAATTTCCCGGAGGGACATCAGGCAGAATACTATGGACCGTATTAAAAACAAGTCCGCCTCCTTTCGGGAAGATATCGAGCCGCTCAAAAACCTGATCGCGTATTTGCTGTGGAGTTCCGATATTCAATGTCCCAACCGTCTCGATTCCCCCGCCCCCAAAAGTACAATCTTTCCCAAACTCTTTTTTCAGGGAACCGGGTTCCATATTCCACGAGTTGGTCTGTACGGGATTGAAAATCTCGATACCTGCATCAATTATATCAGGCATTAATGTTGAAATAGAACCGCATGAATGGATGAACGTATGCATTTTACTGTGCGCCTTCACATAATCGCAAAGGATCTTATGCCGGGGCTTGAACAAAGCCCTGTAAGTATCAGTATCCATAAAAGGACCTGAACTCATTCCCAGATCATCGCCGAACCGGATGATATCAACAATATCGCCCACTGCATTGCAAACCTTTTCGAGTGTTGCCAGGTGCCTGGTCATTAACTGATCGGGCAATTTTTCGACATGGTATGTATCGCACATCAGGTCCATCAGAAAGTTGTCCATCCTGCGAAGGAAGGTTCCCCACTCAAAGAGATTGCATCCGCAAACCACCAGCAACGCTTTGTCTGTACCGGCGCGAAGTTTCAGCGTGTTTTCACGCAGTTTTTGCCAGAAGTCAGGGTCACCGGCATGATCCCAGGGGCTATGGACGTCACGCGCCCACATGATCCGGCCCATTTCAGCATCCAGATTCTCGTACGAATCGGGATAACCATCCACATACGGGAAATAGGTCTGATCAAAAAAAGTCGCTCCAACGGGCATCCTCGAAAGCATTCGTTTATTGTCATCATCATAAGTCTGGTATGAACCATCTGGAGACAATCGGAATTTTGAAACAGCTTTTTTCACGTTTTCTGGAATCCATTCAGGGACACACCGTTTCCAGCATAGTAAAATACAATATTCAGCCTATCCTGCTGCATATTCAAAATAATCTGGAGCGCGATATTTGTGTTAAAGAGCTTGCTGATATTGCCTGCTTTTCAAAAGATCATTTTTCAAGGGTATTTAAATCGATTACAGGAATGGCCCCCTGCGACTATATTATCCGGAAGCGGATCGAAAGAGCCGAATTCCTATTGCTTACAACTGAAATGCAACAAAAAGAGATCATTGAACAGACAGGATTTAAAAGTGCCTCTTATTTTCCCCGGATTTTTAAAAAGCATACTTCCTATTCTCCCGAAAAATATCGTAAGGAAAGAGGATAAGGAGAAATATCATCAGGAACAGGGCAAACGCATTTAAATTTGGAGTAGTATGTTTTCAGTTGTTTCCAGACAACTTACCCCTGTTCTGAGTAAGGCTGATCGTCTGCTGAATGGCTAAATAATTTGGATACATTCTTAATTAACCTTTGAATTTTTTATTCTCACGTGAGAATTATTTCTTTGAAGCAGCAAATTGTATCCGATGAAACAGTCATGATGATTATTAATATGAACCGATAACGGGGCAATACCCATCACAGCAATTCCATGTAAAAAAAACCAATTATTCATACATGAAGAAAAACGTTACCATAAAAGATATCGCGCGTGTTGCAGGGGTTCACCACACGACTGTTTCGCTGGCGTTACGGAACAGTAAGGCTTTAAAGAAAGAAACCCGCGAAAAGATACGGGAACTTGCATTTGAAATGGGATACCGGGCAAACCTGCTGGCGCAGGGCTTTCGAAATCAAAGGACCAACACGGTCG
>CAZANK010000388.1:0-4049 GCA_964486235.1 uncultured Prolixibacteraceae bacterium
ATTTTAAGATAAAGCAGCGGCAGCAGCTTTTGTGCTTTACCCAGGAGCGTACGGACACCTTCGCTGCCTGCAGATTCAATAAACTTGCAATACTCGTTGGCAACTGTCACAAATTCAATGACATTTTTTGAATAAACAACTGCATTTATCTGTCCGTCGGTCATCGTAAAAAGTTATTTCGCAAAAATAAGAATTTTCCCGGAAATTCTTCCGGTATCCGGTATCCGGTCTCCCGTCTCCGTTTTCCGTTTTCCGTTTCCCGTTTCCCGTGATACTTGCGTTTTCTTACTCACTGCGTTAACATCTTCCATTCCAGTCTGTTGTCAATGCGGTGGACAATCTTTCCACTGTCAATCAGCCATCTTACCACCTGGATAATTTCGTCTTCGTCGCGGTCGATCCTGAAAATGAGTTCTTCAAACAAGCAGGGTACCTGAAGGTACTGTTTCAGCATGTCGGTGATCCGTTCAAATTCAAGCTGACTGAGTCCCAGCTCATTTTGATCCCGGCAAATATCAC
Source organism: uncultured Prolixibacteraceae bacterium (assembly GCA_964486235.1). GTDB lineage: Bacteria > Bacteroidota > Bacteroidia > Bacteroidales > Prolixibacteraceae > JBCFBK01. The sequence continues at coordinate 520 of CAZANK010000388.1, forward strand.
ATTTCCCGCAGCGTACAGAATCATATTCTCCAAAGTATTCAAGAAGGATCCGGCTTCGGCATTTCAACTTTTCGGTCATGTAATAAATCATGGATTCGACCCTTTTTTGGAAGTCTTTTTTTCGTTCACCATAATTTTCTTTCGATATTTTCACCCGCTCCGGTTCCAGTCTTTCCTTGTTAAAAATGATAAACGGGGTCTTTTTTCGCGGAATGTAATGAATGATCTTGTTCGCATTCAAAAGGTTCAGAAAACGGTAGATCGTGTCAACGGGAATAGCTGCCCTTTTGGCGAGCAGGTCTTCTTCAATCCCAACATAATTGGTAAACAGGCCTGAATAGGAACGCAGGAGCAGTTTGATGAATCCATCGAACGAGGAATTTGCGACCTGAAAGCGGTACAGGTCGTCCCTGCCCACCACGAAATGCACCCGGGAGGGGTTGTCCAGCTCCTCGGTCAATTCGAGGTACCCCTCCCGCTGAAGGATTTTGATGCAGTTCAAAATGGTGTTGATCGACAATTTGTATGCCGCTGCAAACTCCCCGATATTGAAATCGAGTACCTGATCTTTGCCATATCCCACTGCCAGTTGAAAATAATTACAGAGCGCCAGGTAAACCCGCCTGATCACTTCCAGCGGAGGAAAGGCTTTTTCAATCCGTTTTTTCATCGCCAGTTGGTCCGAGCGGGCAGCGATCAGTACGGCATAGGCTTTTTTCCCATCTCTTCCGGCCCTTCCGGCTTCCTGGAAATAGGCTTCGGGCGAATCCGGTGGCCCGAAGTGGATCACGAACCGGACATCCGGCTTGTCAATCCCCATCCCGAACGCATTCGTCGCCACGATGACACGAATCTTTCCTTGTTTCCATTCCTCCTGTCTCCGTGACCGTTCTCCGGATGCCAGTCCGGCGTGATAATAATCGGCTGAGATTTTATTTTTCTTCAGGAAATCGGTCACTTCACGTGTCAGTTTCCTGGTTCTCACGTATACGATTCCGCTTCCGCCCGCTTTCTGCACGGACTGAAGCAGGTATTGCAGTTTGTCTTCACGCTCGCGGACCAGGTAGCTCAGATTCCCTCTGAAAAAACTGGTTCGCAGCACCTGTTCTCCCTTAAAATTCAACTGTTCCCGGATGTCTTTCGCCACGTCCGGCGTAGCCGTCGCCGTCAAGGCCAGTACCGGAACACCTGGCAACAGCTCCCTTAACTCACGGATCCGGAGGTAAGAAGGACGAAAATCATAACCCCATTGCGAGATGCAGTGGGCTTCGTCAACCACGATCAGGTTGACATTCATCTGAGGCAGTCGTTCGCGAAAGCGGCCGGTAGCAATTCTTTCCGGAGAAAGATATAAAAACTTGTAATCGCCCCAGGCGGCGCTGTCGAACGTAAGCCTGACTTCCTGCGGGGTCATCCCCGAATGGATGGCAAGCGCACGGATCCCCTTTTTCTGCAAGTTCTCAACCTGGTCTTTCATTAACGAGATTAAGGGGGTTACAACCAGGCAAATTCCGGGTCTTGACAGCGCATAGGCCTGGAACGTGATCGACTTTCCCCCACCGGTAGGCATCAAACCAAGCGTATCCTTCCCGGATGCGATCGAATGAATAATTTCCTCCTGCAACGGACGAAAGGATGAATATCCCCAGTAACGCGTCAATATGGCTTTAAATTCACTCACCTTCTGTGATTTACATAATCCCGTTTTTCGAAGTCCGTTTCCGGAAGCACGAATCTCCCGGTGTGGAGGTGCGTCCGCGTCCGCAAAAACAGTTAACAATTTTTAATGAAATTTAGTTTTTTCACGGCAATCTGCCAAATGCAAATAAAAGCAATCTCCGTTATTTTTCGTAGTTTTGGCGTTTATTTGAAACAAAAATACGCCCATGAATGGCAAAAGACGCATTTCGGCGAAAAAACGCCTGGTCAAAAAGACTTTGGCGTTTGCGGATCAATGCGGGAATGAGCGGAAATAAAAAACGAAACGCAATGGGACAGAAGTGGTATGGCATCGTCATCATTCTTCTTTTAGGGGCCTGTCAGCAGGAAACGACTAACAAAACCGCGCTTGCCCGGGTTGGTGAAAAAATTCTGTATCTGGAAGATATTGAGGAGGTTTTCCCGGAAAACGTTTCTCCGCGCGACAGCGCGTTGTGGGCAGATGACTTCGTGAAGAAATGGGTTCGTTCGCAACTGGTCATTCTGAACGCGGAACAGAACCTGTTGCCCGAACAGAAAAATGTGGACAAAGAGCTGGAGGAATACCGGAATTCACTGCTTACCTACCGGTATAAAAACGAATTACTTGCTCAGAAAATGGATACGGTCGTGACCGACGAAGCGGTGAATACCTATTATGACGAACATAAAGATGAGTTTATCCTGAAAGCCAATATCGTGAAGGCTGTTTACCTGAAGGTACCCCTTGAAGTGGCAAATCCGGAAATCGTCAAGAACCTGACCATGGATGAAGATCCGCAAAAGCTGGCCCAGCTGGATGAATATGGTGTTCAGTATGCAAAAACATATGATCGCTTTGAAGACAAATGGATTACTTCTGCCAGTGTGTTTTACCCGTTCCCGGACGAAATCGATGATGAAGAGTTGTTTTTGAGAAGAAACAAGTTTATTGAAAGCAGTGATACAGATTATTATTACTTTATTTGTGTCCGCGATTTCCGGGTACGGGGACAAGCGGCCCCAGTGGAATATGTGGCGGCAGAGATTAAGAATATTCTGCTGAACGGGCGTAAGATCAGGTTCCTTCGAACCATTGAAGATGATATTTATCAGGAAGGATTGGCATCAAATAAGTTCAAGATTTTTAATATCAAAAAATAACGGATATGTTCAAAAAGATATTGGCTGGCTTTATGATCTTCTGTTTATGGACAGGCGCTGCCGGGGTATGGGCCCAGGATAAAATTGTCGACCAGATTGTGGCAGTGGTTGGAAGTAACATCATCATGAAGTCGGACATTGAGACCATGTACATGCAGAACCAGGCCCAGGGAGTGACCTCCGATGGCGACATGAAATGTGAAATTCTCGAGAATTTTCTGGTCGAGAAGCTGTTGCTTGCCGAGGCGGAACTGGACACAAACATCACGGTAACACCGAGCCAGATCAACCAGCAGATGGATCAGCGGATGCAGTATTTCATCAAGAATCTGGGTTCTGAGCAAGCCGTGGAAAAATATTTTCAGAAATCGCTGCCGGCCATCAAGGCAGACCTGGAGGAGGTCATTCGCAATCAACAGATGACGAGCCAGATGAGAAGCAAGATTATTGAAAAAGTGACGGTGACGCCGGCCGAAGTGCGCTACAAATACCGGAATATGGATAAAGAGCAGATTCCGATGATCGAAGATCAGGTCGAATATGCCCAGATTTCTGTTTATCCGCCGATCACGCTGGAAGAAGAAAACGGGATTAAATCACGGTTGCGTGAGTTCAAGAAACGCGTCGAAGAAGGCGAAAGTTTTGCGACACTGGCTGTTTTGTATTCGGAAGATGCGTCTGCACCCAAC
>CAZANK010000389.1:0-4041 GCA_964486235.1 uncultured Prolixibacteraceae bacterium
TTCGCGTTTCATTCTCGCTGGCTTTGCTCAACGTAAAGACGGCCACCGACACCGTGCTTGCCACGATTACCGTCAGGAAGATCATCAACGAACTCACTCTGCGGAAAAGAAGCTCTTTAAATATCAGTTTAAAAGGATTCATGTGTTTTTTCTTTTATGTTTTTTCAAAAAATAGATGGTCAGCAACAAAATGGTCAGCAGGATGGCCGCTCCAGTAGAGATCAACGAAATACGGAGCGCGTGGTCTTCCTTCATCACCCGTACTTCCGGCTGCCACGTGTTCCGCCCGTCGCGCTGGTCGGTAAGCCATTTCGGTAAAGGCCGCGCCTCAAGGGAATCATATCGGAGGGTATCCTGGTTCATTCAGTGGTGAATCAGGTTAGGATTTTCGTCGAGGATTTTATTCACCATCGCCGGGCGGGGATTTTCCCAGTCGGCCTTGCAAAGAATGCTGATACCCGGCAGGTTGTCCTTGATCAGGCAACTGCAGTCGGCGGTGAGAAAACTAATCAACAGGTTGATGTTCTCTTCGGAAATGCCTTTCGCGAGCAACGGTTCAAGCGCCCTGAAACGGCCGAAAATGCCGAAAAGCATGGGTTCGTGAATTGTCTTCAGGTCACTTTCCACCTGGAGCAGCATCGATACGAGATGGCTTTCTTCCACGCTGTTCCTGTCCAGTTCCACGATCGGGATAATGTTTCCGAACGGCGACGCGGCAACGGTTTTTTTCAACGTCTGCAGTCCGTTTTCATCGCTTTCCCGGTTGCCGCTCTTCAGGTAAAGCATCACGCAGAGTTTGCCCGCCATGAGTTCGGAGGCAATCTCCGACCTGACCGGGGAGCGTTCAATGCCGCGGAGCGAATGGATGTCGGTGTGCTCGGAGAAGAGCCTGTCCTTATAAAACAGGGCATAATACGGCTTTTCAGCTTCTTCTTTTAACACGGACCGGAAGACTACGTTGGCTGTTTTGTAACGGCTTTCGAGTTCCTTATTCTGATGCGCGACAGTTTCCGGGACAGCGCCATGGTGGTAGTACACCAGCAGATAATTGTCGGGCACCGCGTTCAGCAGAAACCACTCCGAGACTTTCGTGGTGCACGACAAGCTCAGGACCGCCGCGATGATCAGTATTTTTAGATAGTTTGACTGCATTTCTCTGTTTTAGTGAACCGGTTCCTGAATGAGCTCAATCCCGGAAATCAGCGTGTTGCCCTGCACCGGGATCAGGTCGACGTTCAAGGTTTGTCCGGCTTTGATTCCACGATAGGACCTGATAATTTCCTTGTCCGGTTTTCCGGCTTCTGCCACGATATCCAGTCCTTCGGTGACTTTCTTGTTCTGAATAGCGACATCAAAGACCCTTTCCCCGGGTTTTTTGTTTTCAAGTTCCGAAAAATAGAGCCTGACCGTGTAGGTGGTCTCCGGGGCTGACTGGTCATTTGTCAGCGTGATCTCCAGCGACCGGATGCCACACAGGGCGCTTGCGCTTACCCAGGGCGTCTTTTCGGAAGAAACGGAAAACGGCTCTTTCCGGATTGCCTTGAACGCGGACGTGTCGATGCGCACGGGAATTTCGGGTGGCGCTCCTGACACGTACGGATATTCAAACCACAACACCTTGTCGTCCGAGCTTCGGTCGCCAGGCGCGTTGAAGTTAAGCCCCAGTTGCCTGATCCGGTTGCCGTTCCATTTGTAGTTGCTGTTGGTCCAGTACGACATCCACGGCATGTTGATCAGCGCCAGGGAAGTTTGATTTTGGTACGCGCACTGGCATGTGCGGGTATAATCGGGCGAGTTGAGCACCCCGTCGGCAGCGATCAGGTTGGTTGAGCACCCCGGCTTCCAGCCTCCCAGGCTACCCGTGCCCTCAAAGGCATCGAGGTTCACAAACCCGGCTGATGCCGAACGAAAGGTGAGCAGGTGTTCGCTGGCTGCGACGAAACCGCATCCATATTCACGCTTAAAGCTCCATTTTAATTCCTCGCCGGTTACCGGGTCCGTCTCAATAAGCGGGTCACCGGTCAGCAGCCAAAAACCTTCGCCGTTGGTGTAGATTTTATCAGAATGAATGATGGGCGGGTTGGCGTAGTTGATGGCCTTGTCCCAGATTTTCTCTTTGGTAACGACATTGTAGGCAATCATCCGCTTGCCCTCTTCCCCGTTTAACATATCCCGTGATGGCCGTGTGGACTGCAACAGCAGCTTGTAATCCGACGAGTAGCCGAGCCAGGTTCCAAAAACATCCCTGGTTTCTTCATGAATTTTCCGGCCGGTGCGCAGATCGAGATAAAGCAGTCTTGAACCTTCCGGCGGAGACTCCCCTCTTCTTCGCAGCTTTGTTTCCAGGTACTGGGGAAGTTTATCGAGACAGAACAACATGTCGCCGCCGGCAATGACCGCGTTATGGATAAACCCGTGATTGGCCTTGATGCTCCATCGTTTCTCACCCGTGAAGCGGTCCATTACGATCAGTTCGCGGCTTGCCGTCAGGTTGTAGTTGGTGAATCTGGGGTTTTTGAGGCGGATCGAGTCATTCTCGAGGCCTTCGAATGCTGCAAAATTATTTCCAAGGATCAGTAAATCCTCATAAACGCCGATATACCCGAGTTGCAGGGTCTCGTTTTCCCCGGTGCCGAACACCTTCGCGATGTCGCCGTTCCGGATGTCGATGACGTTACAATGGTTTCCCTCAATCAGGTAGACATACTCTTTGGTTGCAATGAAGTTGGTGCCCCGTGCGTTGGATCCGGGCAGGTGAACCTGGTTATACTTGGGATCGAGAGGGTTTTCTTCGTCGTACGTTTCATCGTAATAAACCATCCAGTTGTCGTCAGGCAACTTTTCAAATTCGCGTTTCCACAGCACTCTGCCGGTATACACATCGCGTGCGCTCAGGCTGTTGATCCCCTGGATAATCAGCCGTCCGTCGATGACCTGTTCGCCTGGTCCGTGGCCATGCCTGGGAAGGACATCCAGGTTGGAATTCCCGCCGAACCACAAGATACCCAGCGGCGCCCTGACCAGTTGGTCGTCCGACTTCACCGTGTTGGCAATGTTCCCGTTGTTGTGCGTCCAGGATGACGCGCCGGGAAGAGGACCTGTTCTGGAAATCATCCCGTCTTTGTCAGAGACAGCCAGTCCGGGAAGGTCAAGCGCCCCGAACGCTTTCATCAGCCGGGTTTGTTCCTTCCCCCGGAGGTTCAGGACAATTTTCCCGCCGTACGGCCTTGTGGTTTCATAAACCTGTCCCAAAATGTCTTTGTCGCCGTACCCGACATAAAAAGGATCGGTAATCACAGTGAGCGAAGAAAAATAGTTGGGAAGGGGGGGGAATTTCGTGTCAAAATGCTGGACGCTCACCCGTTGGGCTGTCAGTCCGGCCTGATCGAAATATGCCCGCAGATGTTGCACCCGGTCGCGGTCTTTTTCATAGACCACCAGATTCAGTGAGGAGCCTGACAAAATCCCCAGAATGAGTTTAACATCTTTACCGCCCAGCACAAGTCCGTAACCTTCTTCGATACCTGTTGCCTGGATGATGCCTTTTGCCTTGGCCGGAACGGGGCCTGCCGCCGGTTTATTCTTAACGGGATTGATGATCTTCTTTGGCGGCTCTTTCCCAAATACCATGATGGTCCCGTCGTCGGTTACGGCAACCAGTTTGCCCCTTGCGGCCACGAGCCGTTCCACATTTTTCTCCGTGGCGAAGCTCCAGTTTACCTCCGGAGCTTTCCCAGGAAACAGCCTGAGCGCTTTTATGCCCGAAGGGCCTGCGGCATAAAGACAATCTCCGGCTTTAATCAGGTCGTTGGCCGCGGCGATGTCCGACATCCACAACGTGTCCAGTTTTTTATCCGTGCCCAACTGCGCCGCCCATATTTTCTCCCCGGAAAAATAGAACGTGTTCCCGTCGATCACGGGATATTCTCCGGCACCGGATATTTTCTGGCCGGTTTCCGAATCGTACATCCAGGTCATTCTTTCCCGGTGATGATTAAAAAAGACCTGGTCGTTGGCAAAGGTAAACGCGCCACCGGTTTT
>CAZANK010000390.1:0-4040 GCA_964486235.1 uncultured Prolixibacteraceae bacterium
AAAATCACACCTAACCTTCATACTGCTTTTTCAGAAACGAAAAGTAAAGATACAAATTGATTTCTGACTTGAGGCTCCGATTGTAAAACCGCGGATTTTAATATACTTTTGCCCGGTTATTATCACGGAGAACCTCACGATAATTATGGCTCAGGAAGATATCTTCAAAAAACTCGTCGCCCATTGCAAGGAATATGGTTATGTATTCCCGTCAAGTGAAATCTATGACGGCCTCGGGGCTGTCTATGACTACGGACAGTACGGAGTTGAACTGAAAAACAACATCAAGAAATACTGGTGGGACAGCATGGTGCTGCTGCATGAGAATGTGGTGGGCATTGACTCGGCCATCTTCATGCACCCCACGATCTGGAAAGCATCGGGACATGTGGATGCCTTCAACGACCCGCTGATCGATAACAAGGATTCCAAAAAACGGTACCGGGCCGACGTGCTGATCGAAGAACAACTGGCGAAATACGAGGAGAAGATCAACAAGGAGGTGGAGAAAGCGGCCAAACGGTTTGGCGAGGTTTTTGATGAAAAGCAGTTCCGCGAAACCAACCCGCGGGTGCTCGCGAACCAGGAGAAATGGGACCGGCTGCACGATCGCTTTGCCCGGGCGTTGAACGACAATAACCTGGACGAACTGCGGCAGATCATCCTCGACGAGGAAATCGCCTGTCCGGTGAGCGGAACCCGGAACTGGACCGAAGTGCGCCAGTTTAACCTGATGTTCGCCACCGAGATGGGCTCGACCGCCGACGGCGCCCTGAAGGTGTTCCTCCGGCCCGAAACAGCCCAGGGCATCTTCGTGAACTACCTCAACGTCCAGAAAACGGGGCGCATGAAAATCCCCTTTGGCATCGCCCAGACCGGGAAGGCGTTCCGCAATGAGATCGTGGCCCGCCAGTTCATCTTCCGCATGAGGGAGTTCGAACAGATGGAGATGCAGTTCTTCGTCAAGCCGGGCACGGAACTGACCTGGTTTGAAACCTGGAAGGAAACCCGGATGAAATGGCACAGGGCGCTGGGATTTGGCGACGGGAACTACCGCTTTCACGTGCACGAGAAGCTGGCGCACTATGCCAATGCTGCCGTGGACGTGGAATTTAAGTTCCCGTTCGGGTTCAAGGAGGTGGAAGGGATCCACTCCCGCACCGACTTCGACCTTTCGCAACATCAGCAGTACTCCGGCAAAAAGATCACCTATTATGACCCGGAAAGCAATGAGTCGTATGTGCCCTACGTGGTGGAGACGTCGATCGGCCTCGACCGGATGTTCCTCCAGGTGATCTCCGCTTCTTACGCGGAGGAGGAGGTGGAATCGGCAAACGGGCAGAAGGAGATCCGCGTGGTGCTGAAGATCCCGCCCATGCTGGCGCCGGTGAAGCTGGCCATCCTGCCGCTGGTGAAGAAAGACGGACTCCCCGAAAAAGCCCGCGCGATTGTCGATGACCTCAAATTTGAATTTTCCTGCCAGTATGACGAGAAAGACTCCATCGGCCGGCGCTACCGCCGCCAGGATGCCATCGGCACGCCGTTCTGCGTCACCGTCGACCACCAGACCACCGAAGACGGAACGGTCACCATCCGCTACCGCGACAGCATGGCGCAGGACCGCGTCCCGATCGGACAGGTGAAGGAAATCATCGCTGAACAGGTTAGTTTCCGGAAATTGCTGGAGCGGTTATAGGGGTGGAATGACCTTCCTGGCCAGGAAGGGATGATAATCGCCGGTGAGTCCCGCCGGCTTCAGGTTCCGGATCTCATGGGTCAGCAGGATGCAACTCTTCGCCTCGCTGACGCCAAAGCCATTCCATTCCAAAATGTGGTTGTAGGCCTGCGTGTGCAGGTCGGTGAACCCGCCGCTGAATTCGATCTCTTTCCCGTCGACGGTAATGGAACGGTAGGTCCGCAGTCCCCGCTCCCGGGCGGCGGGCGGCACATCCTCATAGTCGAGGCTGAGGTACCACCGCACCCGCGCCTGGTCCAGCCCCAGGAACCCGGCCGCGCGGTGGGGCCCGTAAACATGAACCACGTTCTTCCGCACGCGGCCGAAAATCCAGGTGAGCATGTCAAAAAAATGAATGCCGATGTTGGTCGCCAGACTCCCCGACTTGCTCCAGTCGCCCTTCCAGCTTTGAAAATACCACTTGCCGCGGGAGGTGATGTACGTCAGGTCGATGTCGTACGTCTTCGCCGTACCGGCCTGCCTGATCTGCTCGCGGAGCGCCACAATCGCCGGATGCAGCCGCAACTGGAGGATGTTGAAGACTTTCTTCCCCGACTGCTGTTCGGCCTTTTCGACAGCTTCCACTTCTTCGGGGTACAGGACCAGCGGCTTTTCGCAGATGGCACAGGCCTCGTTTTGCAACGCCATCAGGATGTACGGGGCATGGAGATGATTGGGCGTGCAGATGCTGACATAGTCGACTGCGCCGCCGGTCTTCCGCCGGGCGTGCAGGTCGGCGGCGAAGTCGCCGGGGTTGACGAAAAATTCGGCATCGGGAAAGAAACTGTCCATCCTTCCCATCACATCAAACACATCGGTGGCGGCGACAATCCGGTTGCCGGTCTCCTTCACCGCCCGCAAATGCCGCTCGGCAATGTATCCGGCCGCGCCGGCAAGGGCAAAGTTCTTCATAGTTTATAAACGTTATCAGAGGGTTGTTTCACGGCATTGCACAGGTCGACGACCAGTGGCGCATGACGGAGGATGAACGTGGGGTCGAACGGCTCATGGGCGGTGCAGACCACGATGCAGTCGGCCTCTTCGAGCGTGCCGGCCGTGAACGGCACCGACGCGAAGGTGTTTCCCTCGGGGGTGGTCACCTCCGCGATGTACGGATCGTGGAACGAAACGGCGCCGCCCTTTTTGACCACTTCGTCGATGATCCGCAGCGCCGGCGATTCACGGGCATCGTCAATGCCGGGCTTATAGGCCACCCCCAGAAACAGGAGGCGGCTTCCGCGCACCGGCTTCTGATGTCGGTTCAGGGCCGAGGTGATCTTGATGGTCATCCGGTGGGCCATCATGTTGTTGATATGGCCGGCGGTGTTGATCATGCTCAGGTCGAACCCGAACTTCTTGGCGATGTGTTCGAGGTAAAACGGGTCGAGCGGGATGCAGTGGCCCCCGATGCCCGGCCCGGGATAAAAGGCCTGGAAGCCGTAAGGCTTGGTCTTCGCGGCCTCGATCACTTCCCAGATGTTGATGTCCATTTTTCCGCAAAGGAGCGCCAGCTCGTTGATGAGGCTGATGTTGATGAGCCGGTAGGTGTTTTCGAGGATCTTGACCATCTCGGCCACACGCGGCGAACTGACCGGATAGATGGTGTCGATGGCCTGTCCGTAAATGGCCTGCCCGATCTCCAGTCCGTCGGGGGCCAGTGCCCCCAGCACCTTGGGCGTGTTGCGCGTGCCGTAACGCGTATTCCCGGGGTCGACCCGCTCGGGCGAAAACGCCAGCCAGAAATCCTGTCCGTGTTCCATGCCCGACCCTTCTTCCAGTACCGGAAGGATGAAGCTCTCGGTGGTGGTGGGGTAGGTCGTGCTCTCCAGGCACACGAAGGTGCCTGCCTTCATGTACCGGGCAATATCGCGGCACGCCTGGTCGATGAAGCGCATGTCGGGCTTCCTGAAGATGTCGAGCGGCGTGGGCACGCAGATGAGGATCGCGTCGCACTCCCGCAGCCGCGACACGTCGGTGGTGGCCGTCAGCGTTTTCGCCTCCGCCACCTGCTTCAGGGCTTCATCGTGCACATCCCGGATGTAGTTGCGGCCGGCGTTGATGAGGTCTGCCTTCCTGGCCGACTTCTCAAACCCGATGACGGTGACGCCCGCCTGGGCAAAACTCACCGCCAGGGGCAGTCCGACGTACCCCAGTCCCATCACCCCGACGACTTCGGATTTGGTGGCTGCTTTTTGAAGAATATCGTCTTTTAGCTTCATGATCAAAATTTTAGTATAGTCGTAAGTCATTAGTCGTAAGACCAGGAACTTAGGAACCCGGAAACTTCTTCAATCGTCAATCTTCC
>CAZANK010000391.1:0-4036 GCA_964486235.1 uncultured Prolixibacteraceae bacterium
ATTTTTGATCCTTGCTTTGTTCTCCCTCATTTTTGCCAGCAAACCTTCGAGCCGTTGAAGTTGTACCCTCAGGATCGCGCCGGTTATTTCATTCATCCGGTAATTGACGCCGGGAAAGAGTTCGCCGTTATACCGCGCTTTGGCAAACCTTTTTTCCGGTCCGCCCGGACGCCAGCATGCTGCCGTGTCATGATACGACATCGCCCTCTCGTACAGCATGATGTCGTTGGTCGTGACCGCGCCGCCTTCCCCGGCAGTGATGATTTTGTGATACTGAAAACTAAAAGCGCCGATATCGCCGAGACTTCCCAGTCTTTTTCCCTTATAGGACCCGCCCGTCGACTGCGCCACATCCTCCAAAACCTTCAGGTTGTGCTTTTTTGCGATTGCAAGGATGCGGTCCATGTCACAGGGAACGCCCCGCATGTGCACGGCGATGATCGCCTTGGTCCTGGGGGTGATCTTTTTTTCAACATCGTCCGGGTCCAGCGTCAGCGAATCGTCTACTTCCGCAATGACAGGGACTGCCTTGGCTGCAACAATGGCCGCACAAGACGCAAAAAAGGTATACCCCGGAACAATGACTTCGTCGCCCGGGCCGACACCTAACGCGACCAACGATGCAATTAAAGCAGAGGTGCAGGCGTTGGTTGCCAGCGTATAGTTTACGCCAATTTTCGCCGACAGCTCTTCCTCGAATAACTTCACTTTCGATTCAACATCGGAGGGGCCGTAATACCGGAACAGGTATTTATCGTCCAGCACCTGCATCACTGCCTTCTTTTCTTCTTCGCCGATCTCTAACCCGCCCGGGTACATGGGGATATTGGGCGTTGTTTTTGCTTTGCTCCCCCCGTCGATCGCTAGTTTTTCATTATTTTTCATATTGTTATAATTTAAATACGCTTGAAAAAATTGCGGCTATGTATTCATGCTTACAAAGCTACGCCACCAATTTTTTTTAAAGAATCCGGGTTAATCTTGTATTTGTTTGGGATAATTAGGTTTATATTTGGGAATAGTTTTACTAAACCAACGTGATATGGAAATCAATGAAGAAAAACTAGCTTCTCACGAAAATATCACCTTCCTCACCAAGCATTATAAACAGGATTATTTTACCTCGCCAAGACACTATCATCATGAATATGAGATTGCTTATATTGAACAAAGCAACGGGAGACTGTATGTGGGCAACAATATTGTTAATTTTGGACCCGGTGACTTGTTTATGTTCGCCCCCAGGTTAGTCCATTGTTTTAAAAATCTGAAAACCCGGGATACGGATAGCAAGAAAGCAAAAGCGACCATTGTCCTTTTTAAAAAAGAGTTTTTGGGTATTTCATTCCTGGAAAGAAAAGAAGCAATCCTGTTAAATAAACTCCTGGCAAATGCAGAAGCCGGCATTCAACTGTTTAATCCCTCGCAGGAGGTGGTGTCATTGATAAAGAAGTTGTCCTTTCATGAAGGATTAAAAAGTGTGTTGGACTTACTGACCATCCTGGATTATTTGTCAAAGTGCGAAGATTACAAATTGTTATCTTCCAGGTGGGTCAAAAAGTATTACTACCGGTTGAATGACAAGCTGATCAGTGAGTTGTTCAAATACGTAGAAGCCAATTTTGCCGGCGAAACGGTTTTTAAGGATGCCGTTGAGCTATCGGGTATGGGGACTGCTTCCTTTTCCAGGTATTTCAGGAACAGGACGGAAAAGACATTCACCCGGTACGTGAATGAGGTCAGGATTTCAAATGCTCAAAAATTACTCATGAATTCGGATTTAAAGATCAATGACATTTGTCGTCAGTGCGGCTTTAATAACCTGACCTACTTCAACCGGATTTTTAGAGAAATAAACAACATGACCCCGAAGGATTTTAGGAAGCTCTGTCTGATCGCCGGGAAATGATCGTTTGACTTCCCCGGACATGAATCGTATTGTCAAAAAATCACACTCAGTTAACATGGTTTCATCAATCCCCCGGCAGAGGGTAGTTTTACAAAATGAAAGCGATACTTCTAATCATTCACTAATTAATCATTATGGCAGGAATATTCAGATTTACTTTTGGGCCGTGGAATATCCATGAAGGGGCAGACCCTTTTGGTCCGGCAGTTCGGAAATCGAAAAGTTTCCGCGAAAAATTAGGCTTATACAAGGGCTTAGGATTTGACGGGGTACAGTTTCACGATGATGACGCTGTACCTGATATGAACAACCTCAGTCCGCAGCAGATCGTTGCCCGGGCGTCTGAACTGAAAAAAGTGCTGGACGATCACGGGTTAAGTGCAGAATTCGTCGCGCCAAGACTGTGGGAAGACGAACGGACTATTGACGGCGGCTATACTTCCAACGATGCCAAAAACAGGGAGTATGCCGTTGAGCGCAGCAAACGGGCGATCGATATTGCCCAGGCGCTGGGTACAGACTTGCTGGTGTTATGGCTGGCCAGGGAAGGGTCTTACATCCGCGAGGCGAAAGACAGTAAAGTGGCCACCGAGAGGATTGTGGAGGCGATCAACGTGATGTTGGGATATGATCCGAAAATAAGGGTTTGTATTGAACCAAAACCCAATGAACCGATGGACCACGCTTACATCCCGACAACGGGTCATGCCCTGGCGTTGGGATTGTTGTGCACGGATCCCCGGCGCGTAGGGGTCAATATTGAAAGCGCCCATGCCATTCTCGCCGGACTTGATCCGTCTGATGAAATGGGATATGCCCTGGCTTTCAATAAACTGTGGACCGTCCATCTGAACGACCAGAACGGATTGAAGTTTGACCAGGATAAATCGTTTGCTTCGGTCGACCTTCGGAGAGCGTTAAACCAGGTCAGGATACTGGACAAACACAATTACGGGCAGAACGGGGAATGGGTTGGTCTCGATGTGAAAGCCATGCGCACCCAAAAGGACGACGTCGCCACCAAACACCTGAGGAACAGCCGGGAGGTCTTCCTGAAATTACTGGAAATCTCCAGGAGCCTGGATGAAGCGTTCATGGAAAAATGCATCGCCGAACGGGACTACGAAGAGTTGGACCTGTTTATCATCAAGTCTTTACTGGAGAAATAAACAGCGGTGTCCTTCTGAAGAACCGACGATGCGAAAATGATTGTTTCAGAAGTGAATTTTTGGTGAAACCTGATGTTCTCCAATAATTCACTTCTGAAACTTATGTCTTATCAGAACTGGAAGCACTTTCTAAACTTTGCTGCTAAATAAAATTATGGTTATCTTTGAAAATCGTTAAACCTGTTTTGTTACAAAAACGCAGAGATGACCGATATCAATCAAATAATCAGCACGATCAAGGAAACCTTAAAAGATGAAGGTGTTGAGAAGGTGATGTTCTATCAGGAGATATACTCGAAAGGAAGAATTCTTTATGCCTAACAAAAGAATTGATTAACGCTTGACGGAAAAGCTTTCCGGCCTTATCTCAATATTTTTTTCTCCCTTTAATCTTCCGTCGCAGTGATAAAATTTGTCTATATTTACGGTTCAAGGGTTTGAATGCCAGTAAATTCTATGTAAACCTGCAGGAAAACCGTAAAATATTGATAATTGCGCTTTTCAATGGAAGGAAATGACCAGGTCAAGGAACTTTTTTTGTATGAAGAAATGAAGAGAGGCAAAGAATACGCCTTCGATTTCTTTTTCAACTACTATTATCCTGGTCTGTGTATCTATGCACAAAGGTTGATCGCCGTGCCGGAAGAAGAATCACGGGATCTGGTGCAGGGAGTTTTCCTCAAATTCTGGAACGACCGTGAACGGCTGGAAATCCAATCATCGGTGAGATCGTATTTATTTGCCTCCGTAAAGAACAAGTGTTTTGATTTATTACGCAAAAAGAAGAGAGCCCTGAAAGTGGAGGAGTTCACCGCCGATTATGATATTGCCGTTGAGCCGTTCGAAACCTATGTATTATCGGAACTGGAAGCGCTTTTTAAGAAAAGCCTGAATAAATTACCCGAGCGTTGCCGTGCGGTTTTTGAGCTGAGCCGTTTCCAGGGCCTTAAAAACCGGG
>CAZANK010000392.1:0-4030 GCA_964486235.1 uncultured Prolixibacteraceae bacterium
GAAAATCTGCGGAGGCAATGTGTCGGTTTTCTGGAGGCGATCCTGACCTTGGAAGACGAACGGCAAAACAGGCTGGCATCTGCCCTTCTGGATGAATTTCGCACCGATGCAGGGGAATGAGCGGTAAATCAGGCGCGATCGTAATCCGGAAATTTAGAAAAGGTTTAAATAACCTGTAAATTTCAGAATAGCAATCGCGAAGGAGCGCATTCCGGAAGGAATGATGGTGTCGCTGACGGAATATTTCAAACAAAAGGATAAGGTTGATGCAATTTTCATACCTTTGTTTAAGGACAATCCGGAAATATCAGGAAAGAGAATGAATAATCCTGTCCGAAAGGATAGGTACATGATTCTTATAGATGCTAAACCAATTTAAAAGATTACATTATGAAGCTAATTGACCGAGTAAAAAGTATTCTTTTTTCGCCGAAAACCGAGTGGGATAAAATTGAATCCGAGGGAACGCAGCCTGCGGAACTAACCATGCAATATCTGCTCCCGCTGGCCTTGATCCCTGCCATCGCTACTTTTATCGGGTATGGCCTGATCGGATTCGAGGTGATGGGTATTCATGTGGGTTCAGTCGGAGTGGGAATCCGACATGCCGTGATTAACCTGATCGGTACCGTGGCAGGTGCATTTGTGACCGCCTTCGTGATCGATTTCCTGGCCCCGAATTTCGGATCGACAAAAAATTTCACGCAGGCGTTTAAGCTGGTGACCTATTCGTACACGCCAATGATGGTTGCAGGAATCCTGTTCATCCTTCCTTCATTGGCCGTTTTGGCGTCCCTCTGCGGGCTATATGGGTTATACCTGCTTTATATCGGGCTTCAACCCCTGATGAAAACGCCCGACGACAAGAAGACGGTGTATTTCGTGGTGAGCCTGGTTGCGGTCATCGTTGTTTACGCTGTTCTTGGCGCGATACTGGGAGCCATCCTGGCAACCCGGGGCCTGACTCCCGGATTGTAAAGCTTAATAAATTCAGACGAATCCTTATGAAATCAAAAACGGTTGAACGGCTCGTATCGCTGGATGTCCTGCGCGGGTTTGACATGTTCTGGATCATTGGCGGGGGGAGTTTGCTCGTCGCTCTTGCAGAAACAACACAGTGGGGCTGGCTTCAGGTAGTTGCCGAACAAATGCATCACGTAAAATGGGAAGGTTTTCACTTCGAAGACCTGATCTTTCCTTTATTCATGTTTATTTCGGGAGTCGCCATACCCTATGCCATCACGTCAAAAGCGGAAAAGGGTATTCCGCGAAAAAATCTTTTGAAAACAATTATAAGAAGGGGATTGACCCTGGTGGTGCTGGGAGTGCTTTATAACGGCGTCCTCCAAAACAGGGAGACCCTGCAAAACGGGTTACCCGGCATCCGGATCGCCAGCGTACTCGGACAGATCGGACTGGCATACCTGTTCGCTGCAGTCATCGTGTTGTATTCCAGTTCGTTGAAATCGCGCCTGATCTGGCTTGGAAGCATCCTGGGAGGCATTGCCATTTTACAGTTGGCAGTCCCGGTTCCCGGGTATGGCGCAGGATTACTGGATCCGGAAGGAGGAATTAACGCCTGGATTGACCGGTTGTTATTGCCGGGAAGGTTACATGGCAAGACGTTTGACCCTGAGGGGATCTTGTGTATCATTTCGGCGATCTCCGTTACCCTGATGGGGGCGATTGCCGGTCATGTCCTGCGTGACGGAAAACCTGCCTCGGCCCGGAAATCAGGCATCCTGGCGTTGACCGGGAGCGTGTTGGTCATTCTGGCGTTGCTCCTGTCCCCGTTCTATCCCATTATCAAAGCGGCCTGGACCGTTCCGTTCAATCTGCTGACGGCGGGGATCGGTTTTGTGCTCCTGGCGCTTTTCTACTATTTTATCGATGTCAGGCAGTGGACAGGGGGACTTGCTTCATACAAAGTTCTCTTTTTTAAAGTGATCGGGATGAATTCGATCACGATTTATATGGCTTCCCGAATCGTTCAATTCGGCAGTATTTCCGCTTTTTTTCTGGGCTGGCTTGCGGGTCCCCTGGGAGAATGGGTGACCATCACGGGAATCATCGCCATCGAATGGATGTTCCTTTATTACCTGTATAAGAAAAACATCTTTCTCCGGGTGTAGCGGAAACGTTTCCGGGTGAGGAAAGACCTTCGCGAGGAAAACATGGAGGGCAGTGAAATACTCTTGATAAGAGCTTTTAAGAGAGGTGATCCCAGGGCCTTTGAACGGCTTTTTGACCGTCACCATAAGAAGTTGTATGTTTTTCTTTATCGTTTGTTAAACTCAAAAGAGGATGCGGAGGAAATCCTTCAGGATACGTTCATCAAAATTTGGGAGAAGAGGGAGGAGTTTATAGAAGGATACCCCTTTGAATTTTTCCTTTATACCATCGCGAAGAATGCTTTTTTAAGCCTGAACAGAAAACGGGTTAACCGGAAAATCGCGGAGGATTATCTTCACATTTTTGCCGAAGTCACCTCAAACCATACGGAAGAGTATGTCATCTTTAAGGAGACAAAGGCCATTATTGATGCGATCATCAATGATTTGCCCCCCAAACGAAAAGAAATTTTTCTTCTAAGGCGGATTGAAGGTTTCTCCAGACAGGAAATTGCCGATAAATTAGGGATTTCTGTCATTACGGTGGACAGCCAATTATTAAAGGCAAACAAATTTCTCAAGGAAGGGATCAAAAAATATAGCCTCCTGATCCTGATATTCATGCTCCATTAAACCTTCCGGCAGAAACGAATGAAAATTTTTTCGATTCGCGTAATAGGAATCGTTGTTTCAAGCGTATTCTAATAAAAACATCATCATGAATTTCAGTAAAATTGCGACGATTATAAGATTTTTTTCGGCGTCCTATTCTGAAAAAGACTTGAAAAACATGTTTTTATGGCTGAACAGTGAGAAAGGGCACCATGAAATCCATCAGGCTCTCGATGAATTTTGGCTCTCGATCGATGCAGATGCTGATCACAACATTCCGGTGGATTCAGGTAAAATGCGGACAAACATACAGGATGGGATAAAGCATCGCAACGTTTTGACGGTCAGAAGTCGTCTGAAAAGACTCCTGCCTTATGCGGCGATCCTGATATTGGGAGGTTGTTTGTTTGCTTTCTATCATTCAAAGAACCCTAACCATCGAAAGGAACTGAGCGACACGTCAGTTATTGCTGATAACGGACAAAGATCAAGGATCATATTGCCGGATAGTTCTGTTGTGTGGCTGAATTCGGGGACCACAATCTCTTATAACAATGATTTTGCCAGGGGCAACAGGGATGTCAGGCTTACCGGCCAAGCTTTTTTTGAAGTGGTCAGAAATGAAAAAGTGCCACTTGTTGTGCGTTGTAATGGCTTGATGGTGGATGTTTTGGGTACTAAATTCGATGTTCACGCTTATCCGGGGACCCATCAGGTAAGAGTCGTTCTCGAATCAGGGAGTGTCCGGTTATCTCGGGAGGGGATTAAAACATTCAATTATCAGATGGTTGCGGGAGAATTGGCTGAGTTTGATCAGGAGACAAACAAAATGGTCATTCAAAAGGCAGATGTTGAGAAATATACCTCATGGAGAAATGGAGTGCTGATCTTCAAGAATGATCCGATGAAACTGGTCGTTGAGAAGCTCGAGAGATGGTATAACATAAAAATTGAAGTGGTTGATCCTGAAGTATACCGTTCAATTTTTACAGGGAAGGTCAGGAAAGAAAGCTATGAACAGATACTGAAGTTAATTGAATATTCATGCCCGGTGAGATGCAAAATAAAGGATACCGGTGAGATCGGAACAATACCCCATATTTTAATATCAAGAAAAGACTAAACGAAGACTTAAATCGATGCCTATGACGATATCAACCTGACTCCGCGTAAAAAGGGAGATGCTGCCAACACCTCCCTCTGTAATTTAAACTGCCTCATTTTGGTTCATGGGGCGAACAATATGAATTAGTTAATAATCCAAAGTGAAACAAATTTATGAAAAAAAAATGGTATTCACTGATTTC
>CAZANK010000393.1:0-4023 GCA_964486235.1 uncultured Prolixibacteraceae bacterium
AACCCGGCATGGATCGACCGGATCACCGGATCTTTTCCGAAGAGACGATGATAGGAATCTGCGGCTGTCCGGACAATCGCGCTATCGGGATTTGGCGTCCAACCGGGATATCCCGCCGACTGGGTAACCCTGGCTCCGGCAAGTTCAAACACGGCCTGCACCATTCCGGCAGCATAAGATTTCCGGCTTTCCAGCTCGCTCCGCTGGCTCGTCGCCAGCACCACCACGGACTCGCCAGCAAACCTGACCGATGCCAGATTGGTGGATGTCTCGACCATCTCCTTCATCCTGGGACTCATTTCGAGCACGCCATGCGGACAGGCATTGATCAGATTGATCAGTTTTTCCTGACTCCCAATGGAAAGCACCATCTCAGGAAGTTTCCATGAACTGTGATCAATCACCAGATTCGGCTCCGTCCGCCCGTATTCAAATTCCAGGTCAGCCGAGAACATATTCAGTTCCGCGACAAGCTGCTCCTTCTGCACATGGGGCACGATGATCAGCGCAGAAGCTTCCCTGGCGATGGCATTACGCAGATTCCCGCCGTTGAAATCAGCGATTCGCACTCCAAACTGCCGGATTGCCCTGCCTAAAAAACGCGCCAGTATCCTGATGGCATTTCCCCTTCCTTTATGAATGTCGTCACCCGAATGGCCGCCCAGCAGACCTTTGACCATGATCTTCATCCCAAAGGATTTCCCGGGCGTCTGCTCCTTCTCCACCAGCAACTCACCCACCGTGTCCATGCCACCTGCACAGCCAATAAACAACTGCCCTTCATCTTCCGAATCCAGGTTTAGGAGTATCTTTCCTTTAAAGAATCCCGGCTGAAGGGCAAACGCCCCGCTTAGCCCGGTCTCTTCATCGACCGTCATCAGACATTCAACGGGTCCGTGTTCCAACCCCGGATCCGTCAGCACTGCCATCTGGGCCGCAATACCGATCCCGTTGTCTGCCCCAAGCGTGGTCCCATCGGCCTTCACCCAACCATTGTCAATCAACGGCACAATGGCATCGGTTTCGAAGTTGAACCGCCGGTCGCTGTTTTTCTCGCATACCATGTCCATGTGCGACTGCAACACCACTCCGGGCCGGTTTTCATAACCCGGGGTGGCAGGCTTGCTGATCAGGACATTCCCCGCGGCATCGGTTTTAACCTTCAACCTGTTTTTCGATGCAAAATCAAGTAAAAACTGCCTGATCCGCTCTTCTTTTCCGGAAGGACGCGGAATCTGGCATATCTGTTCAAAATAATCCCAGAGCGGCTGCGGCTCCAGTTTCGCTAATTTTCCGGACATAGAATTTACCATTTAATCATTTTCCATTTAGCATTTACCCATTGTTCATTCTTCCTTTCTCCGGTCTCCGGTCGCCCTATTCCAGCTTTTTCGCTTCTTCCCAGTACTTGTCCATTTCTTCCAGGCTCATCGTCTTCAAATCCATCCCCTTCTTCATCGTTTGGCTTTCCAGGTAATTGAAGCGGCTGATAAACTTGATATTCGTCCTTTCCAAGGCGGCTTCCGGATCGATCCCGTACAGGCGGGCTGCATTGACCAGGGCAAAAAACAGATCCCCGACCTCCGCTTCCATCCGGTCTTTGTTGTTTCGCGAAATTTCATACTGAAGTTCGTTCACCTCTTCCTTGACCTTATCCCATACCTGTTCGCGCTCTTCCCAGTCAAAGCCGACCGCACTCGCCTTTTCCTGGATACGGTTTGCCTTGACCAGCGAAGGCAGCGATGCGGGTACCCCTTCGAGCACGGTCTTCTTTTTACGGCCTTTTTCCTTCAGTTTTAGTGACTCCCAGTTCTGCTCCACCTGGCGGGCATTGTTCACATCGGTCGTGCCAAATACATGCGGGTGCCGATAAATTAACTTTTCATTCAGACCGTTAATCACGTCAGCCATTTGAAACGCGTTCTTCTCGGATCCCATTTTCGCGTAAAAGACGACATGAAGCAGCAAATCACCCAGTTCCTTCCTGATTTCCTCCATATCCTGATGAAGAATAGCATCACCCAATTCATAGGTTTCCTCGATGGTCAGCTTTCGAAGCGACTCAAAAGTCTGTTCCCGGTCCCATGGGCATTTCTCCCTCAGCTCATCCATAATCTTCAGCAATCTGCCGAAAGCATTCAATGTATTCTCCATGATCTTCAATTCATTTTCAATTCACCAAAAATACAATCTTTCTCCAAAGCAGCCAGAATAAACCGGATTTAAATAACATGGCCTGTTTAAATGACTGCCCGGAAATGAACATTTTTCGTATTTTTGTTCTTGTAAAAGGAGTTTAAACCATTCTATGTTTGAAAAGCTGATTCTTCTTGAAGGGGTTGATCCCCTTGAGTTTTATGGGGTGAACAATGCAAAGATCGATTTAATAAAAGCGTTCTTTCCAAAGCTGAAAATCATCAGCCGGGACAATCAGTTGATGATCCACGGCGACAAAAAGGAAAGCCTGGCCTTCGAGCAAAAGCTTCAACTGTTACTGGATCATTATCAACAATTTAATATCCTGCCGGAAGACACGATCCGGCAAGTGATGAATAACGACCCCCTGGCTGCAGAGGCTTTGAATGTAAGTCCTGCCGATGTGCTGCTTCACGGAAACAACGGAAAACCGATCCGGGCAAGAACGCCAAATCAACGGATCCTGGTTGAGGCTGTCCGAAAGTCGGACTTGGTGTTCGCCATCGGCCCTGCCGGAACAGGAAAAACCTACACGGCCATTGCCCTGGCCGTCCGCGCCCTCAAAAACAGGAATATCAGGCGGATCATTTTAAGCCGGCCGGCGGTAGAGGCGGGAGAACGGCTGGGTTTTCTGCCGGGCGACCTGAAAGAAAAGATCGACCCTTACCTGCAGCCGTTGTACGATGCCCTGCAGGATATGATCCCGACCAAAAAGCTGGAAGAGTTTATGAAAGACGGCATCATCCAGATCGCTCCCCTGGCTTTTATGCGGGGACGGACGCTAAACGATGCCTTCGTGATCCTGGATGAGGCCCAGAATACGACGGTCAACCAGTTGAAAATGTTCCTCACCCGGATGGGGATCAACACAAAATTCATCATTACGGGCGACGAAACCCAGATTGACCTTCCCTCGCCGGGCCAGTCGGGCTTGCTGCAGGCCAAAAAAATCCTTCATGATATCGACGACATTGCATTTGTGCAATTCAACCCGGGGGACATCGTACGCCACCGGCTGGTGCGCAAAATCGTGGAAGCATACGACAGGCATGACCGGAAACAACAGCAAAGGCTGACGGAAAAACAACAGGAAAAGCGCATAAAAAAAGAACTGACGCAACAAACAGGAACCAGTACAGATTTTAAAAATGAACGAGATGGATAAAGCACTGACAAGAACGGATTTCAATTTTCCGAAGCAAAAAAGCGTGTACCATGGCAAAGTCCGGGACGTCTACAACATTGACGACGAATACCTGGTCATGGTCGTCACCGACCGCATTTCTGCCTTCGATGTCATCCTGCCCGAAGGTATTCCTTACAAGGGACAGGTATTGAATCAAATCGCGTCCAAATTTCTGGATGCCACTGCCGATATCGTGCCAAACTGGAAAATCGCCACTCCCGATCCAAATGTGACCGTTGGCCACCACTGTGAGCCCTTCAAGGTGGAAATGGTTATCCGCGGGTATCTCACCGGGCATGCCTGGCGCGAATACCGGGACGGAAAACGCAGCATCTGCGGCATTCCGTTCCCGCAGGGCATGAAAGAAAACCAGCGATTTCCGGGGCCGATCATTACGCCCACCACAAAGGCAGAGAAAGGACATGACGAGGATATCTCGCGGGAAGAGATCATTGCCGACGGACTGGTCAGTGAAAAAGACTATGACCTGCTCGAAACGTATACCCGGAAACTTTTCAAACGCGGAACGGAAATGGCGGCCGAAAAAGGACTGATCCTGGTCGACACCAAATACGAGTTTGGAAAAAAAGACGGAAAAATTTACCTGATCGACGAAATCAACACCCCCGATTCGTCCCGCT
>CAZANK010000394.1:0-4015 GCA_964486235.1 uncultured Prolixibacteraceae bacterium
TTGAATGCCTTTTTAAACCGGAAGGTTGATGGATTAAATCTGTCTGCCAGGGTGTGGAGGTTGACAGATGAAACGGTCCAACCACTTATCGAAAGTTTCCTGACCCAGGGGATTGAATCCGGAACTCCTGCAGCCACAATCAGCCGGGATCTGAAGCAATACCTCCGGGAACCGAATAAGCTGTTTCGGCGCGTCAGAAATAAGGAAACAGGGAAACTCGAACTTTCGTCAGCCGCAAAGGACTATCATCCCGGTCAAGGAGTGTACCGGTCCAGCCATATGAATGCCCGGAGGCTTGCCTCAAATGAAATCCTCTTGGCATACAGGGCAGCGGATCACGAGCGATGGGCATCACTGGACTTTATCCGCGGAATAAAGATTCCAGTTTCGGAAAGCCACGGAACAAGAATGCCGGATGGAGATATCTGCGATCAGCTCCAGGGTAATTATCCTAAAGAGTTCTTTTTTACCGGCTGGCACCCGATCTGCAGGTGTTATGCCTCATCCATAACCCTGCCCAAAGAGGATTTTATAAAACGACTAATGGGCGATCCGATCGAGGTAAAACCGGTTGATATTCCCAGTGAATTTAAACAATACCTGAAAGACAACCAGGAACGAATTGAAGGGTGGAAAAGCACCCCATATTGGATAAAGTATAATAAGTCAACAGTGGATTATATATTAAAAAAATAATAAAAGGAGGACATTAATTATGGCTTTAAAAGTAACATTTGACATCCGTCAGGCCCAGCGGGAAATGGATCAATTCGCCCAGGAAATTCAATGTTGTTTAGATTTTCGGTGCCAGAATAACAGAAAATCTGGGACAGAGAGAGAGCCAACTATACTTTAGTTAAAAGTAACAGTCATCCATCGAACTACGGTTCCACGGGAAGAACTGGAGCCTGGAAAGGATCTGCAAAATCCTTGGGTTTGACTCTCCGAAGGATCTCCGCCTGATGTTGGAGCGGATGGATGAGTCCCAAATTGATCAAATCATTCACCAAATAATTGATAAAGATGAGTAACACATCGCGGCCGGTCCTGAAGATCGGCAAGGACATGAAAATTAGGTTACTGAAGGCCTGCGCGCCTGGAGAGCTGTATCCGGATGAATTCCCGGAACTGTTTTATGTCGTACCAAAGAGTTTGCAGTTTAAAACGGATGAGGAGCTCCAGGCGATCATCGACGGGAAGATCCCGGAAGGGGAATTTAATGATCGAGATTAGCCCTCCCGGCATTCTGAATTCTTTACTTTTTAGATACATAATTCCAAGGGATGAGTGAATGCTCACCCCTTGGAATTATAAAAGACTATCGATCCCAAATACCATCCTTTATGGGATTGTTTTAAACCGGTCTTCAATTACTGCGATTAAATCATCTGGTTTAGTTTGTTCGCTGGAATGATGTTCTGCATTGATAGCATCCTGGCAGCTATCTCCAGTTCTGAACGCTTAAAGTAGTAGCGGGCACGGGTTGAGTTTCCCGAAGGATAGCCAACGATCCAGCGCTTTTGGCGCCATTCTTTCACCTGTTTTTCTCCGTACTTCTTGTTTGCCTGCTTCTCGGACATCTTCTCATCAATGAGACCCAGCTCAGTGGCCAGCTTATATACGCCGACCTGGACGCCAATATCGAAAATCTTCTCAATTACTTTGTCTTCCATTTGATTGAATTTATCGTTTAGGTATTTGATCCAGACACCTGCAGATGTCTGCTATTTCCTCTGAGAGACAGTCAGCCTGGTCCCGCAATTCGGGCATGTAAACTCATCCGCCCGGGCCGGCTCAAATAATTCGGTGATATCAACCTCCAGAGCGGTCGCGATCCTCTGCAGAATCTCAATTGTCGGATTTCCATTTATATGCTTATACAAGCCAATCCTTGAGAAGCCCATTTTGTCGGCTGCCTGCTGCATGGTCATGCCTTTTTCCTTGATAATCTCACCTATCCGTAAGTTCATAAAGTACAATTTTAAATTTATTCATCAAATGTAATGTGAATTTTGGCATGTTAACACATATGGGTACAATTGTTGATAAATATTTAATAAAAAATATACATTTATATTTGTTGTGTTTACTTATAATTATACATTTGGGATATAATTATGAACCCTTAAAGACTTTAAACGATGAAAACACACAAAAAAGAAATCAAAGACGATTTAGATTCTGCTTATGAAAACTTTGTATCTCTATTGAAGACTCTTTCTGATCCCGAATTAAATGATGAAGCCGACAAAGTAAGAGCCGAAATGGAACTCGCCAGATTAAATAGTAAAAAAGACATTTGGAAAATGAATTTTAGAGCCACCAAATTAAATGCTATCGCAGATGAAAGAAACAGGCGTAATATGGAGAAATTGAGAGATTTTCTCAGCAGGCAAGGCCATATAAATTTCGGTTTGACGGTTATCCACCGGAGGGAGAAATCAGCTTTGTCAGACCAACTGATGGCCGGTCCTACACACTTAAGACTTATCAGTTAATCAATTTTAATAATCACTTAAAAATTTCTAATCATGCTGAACACAACTTCAAAATCACGAAGGATCATCGTCGAGCGCGTTGATCTGCGAACAGATCCCCGGGTCAAAACCGAAATCGTAAAGATCAGTATCGAATACGAAATCGATCTGAGGATATCTCCGGCGGAAGCCCACAAGCTGGACCAGATCCTGGCCTCTTATGAGTTCCCAACTGAATAGCCATGGACGAACTTCCGAAAATCGATTTTTCAATGCTTTCAACGGGAGAGCAGGTCGAAGTAAAGCGGATCATGCAGAAGGTAGAGGCTGGCCAGGAGATCACAGAGAAGGAAAGGCAGTTCATCACAGACATGTCTTTCCGGGGGCATGGACGGAAACAAGAATCCAGATTAACCGTATATGAACACTTAAATCCAATGCCTATGAGTCTACCATCATTTTAACTTTAATGCCGGGAACATCGCTCCCAGGGGGGCGGGTATTCCCGGGAAACGTTCTTTTTTATAATCATCAAGCTTGCACAGAGCTTGTATACCAACCGCTTAGATTAGTGACCCCGATGGGGTCACTAATTGATCAATTAGGTTACTTTTATCAATAAAATAAGCAAATCACAGCCATTCAAAATGAATTTATTACAGCAAAAAGAAAGCATGTCAATTATGAATTTAATTACATCTGAAAATCTCGAAGAGATGAAGAATCGTCTTTTCCAAACTGAAGAGAAAATATCAAAAGGACAGGCCAGCAATGAGGAGATCCGTTTTTTAAGCGAAGTACTGAACAATACGGTTGATTACTCAGACCTGTTCAAAGTACCGGGCGAAACAGAATACGAATTTAATGCAAAGACAAATTATCAGGCCCTTGGATCATTGCTTGGTGAGCTTCAGGAATTAACAACAAAAGACATCAAGGGAATTCTTGCAAAATCTGATTCACTAGTGAAAATATCGGGGTCATACAATCGGATTGTAAGAAAAAGCATGGACATCCGTTTGCGGGCAGCGAAAAGGAAGCCTTTTAAGAAAGAATTGGAATTGTTCCTTGAGCTCTTGGATAAGAACCTAAAGCTTACCGAGGTGTATACAAAAAAATGGTGTCGGTAAATGTATTGGCCTCCCTTGTGGAGGCTTTTTTATTTACTAATACTGCGTCTGAATATATTTTAAGGGAGAACAGTTTAATTGACCTGGGTATTAATAATTTTAATCCTCTATCGTTATGTATTTCAAGAGAGAGAGTGAATTCCAGTATCATCCGGGTATCGAGAAGATCATCATGGAGGTAAAAGGAGGCGGTACCATCGCGGGAGAAGATATGATTGGCGTTATGTTCGGAGGTCGCCGGATTGATGAACTCCCTCCTTTGTGTGTGGTCGGGAAAGATTTCATCACCCGCTTATATCACGTGATCAAAACGGCCAGGATCATAGCAGGAGGGACTGCTGCAGCTCCTCATATTTCGAGAAATCACTTGTTCAAAGCCGGCGAGTTTATTTCGGACGGCAAGTTAGC
>CAZANK010000395.1:0-3993 GCA_964486235.1 uncultured Prolixibacteraceae bacterium
GAGTATTTCCCGTCGATGTCGGTAATAGTACCGGTGCTTGTCCCCTTAATTACAACAGAAACTCCCGGTAGGGGAGCGCCGGAAGTGTCAGTGACTTTACCGGATACCGATTTCTGCTGCCGGGTTGTGCCCGCGTTTTCAATGGGCGAAAGGATAATTTTCCGGTCAAGGATAGAATACTTCACATCCGTGTCTGCGAAAAGCAATTGTAATACTTCTTCGATCCCCTGATCCTGTACATGAATGGACACTTTCCGGGCGGGATCAATTAACTTTTCGTTATACAGGAACAGGAATTCGGTGTCGTTTTCAATCTGGTCGAGCACATTTACAAGTTCCGTATTCGAGAAATTGACCGAAAGTTTTGTCTTTTGCGACCAGGCATTGTTCGCTTGCGTTTGCAAAAGACCGAAAAGCAAAAGAATGACAGCAATGCGCATAATTCGTAAAATTTTCTTCAGGGTAGGGTATAACAATTCCCTGAACGGTTCATTTTTTTTCATAAATTTGAATGTTAATTAATAAAATGTCTGAAGAAGATGTTTTTGAAGGAAATCGTTGGCGCGATTTCCTTTTTTCATTTTTTAGGTGCTGTTTGTCTTCATAGTTGATTGGTTTATGATATGTTGGTTTTATTTTGCCGTTTTGTACAGGACTATTCTTTTTTTCATGGAAGTTCCGTCCGGAAGTTGTTTCCGCGGGAGGATTTCGTATTGAATCGGCGAAGTCATGCTGAGCTGCATCAGGACATCTTCCAGCGCATCATTCTCAAAAGTCGCCCTGAATGAAAACCGGGCCAGATCGTCATCGGCAATTTCCACGTCCACATTATACCAGCGTTCAATCCTTCTGGCTACTTCGGCCATATTATCGCCCCTGAAAACCAGCCGTCCTTCCGTCCAGGCTTTATATTTTGAAGCATCGACAGGATTCACGTGAAGCCGGCCTTCCTGAAGAATTAATTGCTCAGAAGGTTTTAAAATAACTTTTTCTGTCTGCGATCGATCTGAAAATTCCACCTTGCCGTTCCGGAGAATCACCTCCACG
Source organism: uncultured Prolixibacteraceae bacterium (assembly GCA_964486235.1). Lineage (GTDB taxonomy): Bacteria > Bacteroidota > Bacteroidia > Bacteroidales > Prolixibacteraceae > JBCFBK01. The sequence continues at coordinate 1,048 of CAZANK010000395.1, forward strand.
TACTTTTCGCCCGGATAAGCGCTCACATTGAAGCTTGTGCCCAACACCTTAATTTTTGATTCGCCGGCGCTTATTTCGAATAGGTGTTTTTCGTCATGGAAAACATCGAACCATGCCTCGCCTTCGAGCATTACCTTCCTGTTTTTGCTGAAAGGCAGCGAATAGGTGAGGGTGGAACCACTGTTGAGCCAGCCCGTTGTTCCATCCGGCAGGTTGAACGATACCCGCGAACCCATCGGGGCATAAATGGCTGAGCCAGCCTGCCGGTCGGCGGTCAGGGGTGTAAAACCGCTGAACCAGCCAACGTATAAACCTCCCGCGAGGAGTAACGGCAAAAGCAAAACGGCTGCTGCCTTGATGTAGACCTTTGTGACCCGGTAAAGGAATGCTCGTCTTTTTTGTGATTCCTTTTCGCGAATACGGTGATGAACCCGGTCAAGGATACCGCTCAGCTTAATATCCTTGACATGGGGTTCATGAAGAACATTTCTCCAATCATTTTCAAGATGACGTTTCAAGTGTGGATTTCCGTGCCCATGTGAAAAAAAATCTTCAACCCATGTTCTGTCATCCTGATCAGCCGTCCCGCTGATGTACCGCCCGATCCTTGCTATTTCGTCTTGTGTTAGCATTTTAGTTCATTTAAAAAGCAAAGCAAACCGTCTTTTTTGCCCTTCTGTATGGTTATACACACGAAGGGACCAAATCTCATTTAAAAAACGTCACTTTTTTTCGGGAGGTCGCCGTAATTTCGATAACAGACCGTAAATGAATGCCTATGGAAGGATTCGTTAGTTTGGGATTGCGCTAACGCTGATGAAGGCATCAGAAGCTGATGAGGGTCACACTAATTCCGAGGAAGTACACATCAATGTTGCCCGTATAAATGTCTAAATGAAAAACAACGAGAAGAAAAGCAGCGCGGAAAAATGCGTGTCCTTTAATTTCGTGCGGACGAATTTCAAGGCTTCGGAAGCATAATTGTCGACGGTACCTGGCGAAAGCCCAAGTTCTGAAGCAATTTCTTTGGTCGGTTTGCCTTCGATCCTGCTTTTTATGAAAATGATCTTTTGCCTTTCAGGCAACGCGTCGATAATCTTCTCGACCTGCTGCAGTACGGAGTGATAATCAATTTGTTCTTCCGTGGCATCAGACGCTTCCCGGTTGTTTTCTGCCGTTGTCCGGGCGACAAATTGTTGCCGGTATTTTCTCCGCCTGAACACGTTACATATCTCGTTATAGGCAATCGTAAACAGGTACGATTTGAATGAGGTCTCCTTTTTCAGTTTTTTTTGATTCTCCCACACCTTCAGAAAAACCGACTGAACCAATTCTTCGCTCTCTTCTGCCGATTTCAGGTATTTTAGTGAAAAGACGTAAAGCCTTTGGGCATATTTCTCATAGACCAAATCAAAAGCTTCTGCGTCGCCTTTTCGCAGATTTTCAATCAATTTGTTATCATCCGGATATATTTTCAATGTTGACTGGCCTTTCGTTCCGTACAAAGATAGATTTATTGACGAAGATATGTTGTGAAAGGTGAAAATCAGAGTTGAATAAATTCAGCATTTAAGCCTTCAACAGGCACAGAATAGTCCTTCCCCTTAAATTTTACCGTCAGATTTTGGGCATCTTCCGAAAGGTTCCACAGCAACACCGAGTTGATGGAAGGATACCAGGCGCAAACCACCGGCAACTCATCCGTGACATAAGGAACATCTTCAAGTTCCGCTTGTATTTCCCTCTTAAAGCGGAATATATCTTCCATCGTCTCGGGCAGATACATGAACTTCTTTGTATGATCGAGTTCTTTGACGTGATGGACCAGGTTGGAGCGTGCGGCCTTCAATTTACCGGACGAGACTGCTTTTGCATCATACTCGGCCAAAAACGTCCAGCCGTCGGTATTCAGTGTGTCGGTAACCTCGAACGGAATGCCGGAAGCGAGAAACAGGCTGTACGGGTTATCGTTCCCGACATAGCGGCTGGCTTCACCCCAGTAATGTTTCAGGGGTCCCCGGGGAATTTGTCCTGCCACCTTCGCGTGAAGGTGCGCATTTTTCTCCATGGCAGGAGCGAGGGTCGACCAATGGCCGAGCGGGTAAGGTGTCAGTCCGCTCATGAGCATGGTGTTGCGCACATCGCTCAGCAGCGAAACATTCAACTTGGCAGCCAGGTTTTTCGCAGACAACTTATCAGGAGGGTAGGCGGTTGTTTCACTGAAAGCAAGTTCGGGCGTCACATAACGCCGGTGAAACAAAGAACTGAAAAGCTCGTCCGTCTTTCCTTTTACCGTTCCAAACGACCGGTCATTGAACATCATCTCACCGACGCGCATGGGAGACCCTTTATAGTCGGCCAGCCTGATCCCGGACTTCTCAGCTCCCAGGTACATCACCATGATCCCGAGTTGGACATCAGGTTCAGCCTGCTGCATTGACCGGTATGATGAAGACAGCTCGTCGCAGGTGTAGTTGATCCAGGCGTCCAACGTTTCGGTCAGGTTCCGCTGCTGAATGGCTTCCAAAAGCCCGTTCCACGAATTTTCGCTGTACCCGTATTTGTTCAGGAACCCCTGTTTGTGTTCCGGACAAAAGCATCCGCCGATCACGCCGGGATAAACTCCAAGCCTGAAATCATCGTCAAGAAATACCTTTTTAAATCCCAGCGACTTTGCTCTTTTAATGGCGTCGATATTTTCTTCGGTCACGGGCGGATGAATGGAAACGCCCGAAAAGATCGATCCGTCCGCATTTGTCCTTTTCTTCCAGTGTTTGGGTGTGATGTTGGGAATTTCGCCTTCTATTCCCAATGCGCCGTGGCCGGATGATGATAGGTCAAAAGGATGTCCTATCGGGATATTGATGAGGTGAGCGTCAATTCCCTTTTTCAGGAAACGTTCCCTCCAAAAGGTAATCCTCTCCTGCGGATAATACCAATACCCGT
>CAZANK010000396.1:0-3993 GCA_964486235.1 uncultured Prolixibacteraceae bacterium
CACACGACCCCTTTTTTCAGTTTTTGTGACGCCCTTTAATCAGTGTTTCCATTTCTTCAAGTGTTTTTCCCTTCGTTTCGGGAACCATTTTCCAGACAAAGAGGAGCGACAGGACACTCATCACGCCATAGAAGCAATAGGTGAGTCCGCCGCTGAATTCCATCATGGCCGGGTACGTTGACGATATAAAATAATTGGCGGCCCATTGTGCGGCAACTGCGATGGCCACCGCCTTTCCCCTGATCTTGTTTGGGAAGATTTCTGAAATGAGCACCCAGGTGATGGGTCCCCACGACATCATGAACGAACCCGTGTAAATAATAATGAACACCAGCGTACTGATCCCGATCACCTTCATGAAGGCCAGTCCGCCGATGGCGAACATAGCGATCGCCATCCCGACCGATCCGACCATCAGGAGCGGTTTCCGCCCCCATTTATCGACAGTGGCAATGGCCACAACCGTAAAAACGACGTTTATCAGTCCCATCACGACGGCCTGAAGCATCGAGGCATCTTTTTCGGCGCCCATGCTCTCAAAGATTCGGGGTGCGTAATAAAGTGCCACGTTAATGCCCACGAACTGCTGGAAAACCGACAGCAGGATTCCGATGATGATGACGGTCGGCCCGAATGAGAATAACCGGGCTGAGGCGTGTTCGACGGTATTTTTGATTTCACGGAGAATGGCCCGGGCTTTGTCCTGCCCGTTGATGCGGGCCAGGATGCGGAGTGCTTTGTCGTGTTGGTGACTTAAGGCCAGGTAGCGGGGCGTTTCAGGCACAAAAAACAGCAGGATGCCAAACAGGGCTGCCGGGATCGCCTCAGAAACAAACATATAGCGCCATCCGGTGGTATTGATCCATTCCAGGGGCTTTCCGTTAGCGATGCCCCAGTTTACAAAATACACGATCAGCATTCCGAAGATGATGGCAAACTGGTTGAAAGACACCAGTCGTCCCCGAATGTCGGCAGGTGCGATTTCACCGATATACATCGGCGTGATGGCCGAGGCCAGTCCCACGCCAATGCCGCCGATGATACGGTAGAAATTGAACATGTAAAGCAGACCCAATGAGGGCTCACCTGGCCTGAAGAACAGGACCTCCGGGTAGCCCGATCCCAGTGCTGACAGGAAAAACAGTACTGCCGCAAACATGAGCGACCGCTTTCTTCCCAGACGGGAAGCAAGCAGTCCTGAAATGGCGCCCCCGATAATGCAACCGATCAGCGCACTCGAGATGGTGGCCCCGTGAACCAGGGAGCTTAAGCCCAGGCTTTGGATCAGGTATACCTGAATCGATTTTTCGGCGCCCGATATCACAGCCGTATCATAGCCAAAAAGTAATCCTCCTAAAGTCGCCACCAGGGTGATGGCCACCAGATAGAATGAATTTTTTCCCTTCATTTGTTTTGTTTTAGGATCAGTGCATCCCGATCCGGAATTGAACGGTTAAATATAACAGTTGATGAGTTGTTCCAGCATTTCCTGTTTGCCGCTGACCTGCCTGGGTTCTCCGGCTTGTCCGGCGATGTGATACAGCTCTTCAAGCTGCAGTTTCCCGGATTCAAATTCAGCACCTTTCCCGGAATCGAACGACGCGTAACGTTCTTTCCTTAGCCTGAGATAATCCGATCCGGTGAGGATACTGTCGGCAATGATCAGTGCGCGGGCAAAGGTGTCCATGCCGCTGATGTGGGCGATGAAAAGATCCTCCGGATCGGTTGAGTTGCGCCGTGTTTTCGCGTCGAAATTGGTTCCCCCGTTTTTGAGGCCTCCGGCCTGGAGTATCTCCAGCATGGCTTCGGTGACTTCGGGAATGTTTGACGGGAATTCGTCGGTATCCCAGCCATTCTGATAGTCGCCCTTGTTGGCATCGATCGATCCCAGCAGACCGGCATCGGCAGCCACCCGTAACTCATGCGCAAAGGTGTGTCCGGCCAGCGTGGCATGATTGACTTCAATGTTGATTTTGAAGTCCTGGTCGAGCCCGTATTGCCGGAGGAATCCGACGACCGTTGCCGTGTCGTAGTCATACTGATGTTTGGTGGGCTCCATGGGTTTCGGCTCAATCAGGAACGTCCCCGTGAATCCTTGCTTTCGCGCGTAGTCGCGCGCCAGGGAAAGAAACATCGCCAGGTGGTCGAGTTCGCGTTTCATATTGGTGTTGTGCAGGCTCATGTATCCTTCACGGCCACCCCAAAATACGTAGTTGGAGCCGCCCAGCGCGATGGTTGCATCAAGTGCGTTTTTAACCTGAACGGCGGCATGGGCGACCACTTGAAAGTCGGGGTTGGTGGCCGCGCCGTTCATATAGCGGCGGTTCCCGAATACGTTGGCGGTTCCCCATAACAGTTGAATGCCGGTTGCCTCCTGTCGTTCCCTGGCAAAGTCGATCATGCCGGACAGTCGTTCCCCGATTTCAAAGACGGAACCATCGCCGACGACATCCACGTCGTGAAAGCAATAGAACGGGATACCCATTTTGCTGATGAACTCGAACGCGGCGTCCATTTTCGCACGGGCGGCGTCCATCGGGTCACTGATTCCGCCCCAGGGGAATGTTTTCGTCCCGGGACCGAACGGATCAGAGCCTTCCGCGCAAAACGAGTGCCAGTAAGCCACTGCGAAACGCAGATGTTCTTTCATGGTTTTTCCGCCTACCACGCGGCTTTCGTCATACCATTTGAATGCAAGCGGATTTCTTGATTCCGGTCCTTCGTATCGGATTTGTCCGATACCCGGAAAATACGCTTTATTTCCTGTAAAAACTGTCATAACTATAAATGATTAAATGGTTATCTGGTTGTATCGCTTTAGGTGATTGGTTGCATGGCCGAACGGGTTCATTCAGATTTCTTGTTTCTCACGGTTCACTGCTTTTTCCAGTTGCCTTCCCCAGTTCTCATATGCGGTACGGTAGGCATCTGTTTTTTGCGGATCCGGTTCAATGGTGTCGAGTTTCCGGAGGTTGGCGAATGCTTCGCCCGGCGACCGGTAATACCCGGATCCGATCCCTGCGCCCCGGGCGGCGCCAATGGCCCCGTCGGTGTTGTACAACTCGATGGTGGCGCCGCTGACGGCGGCCAGTGCTTCGCGGAAAAGCGGACTGAGGAACATGTTGGCTTTTCCCGCCCGGATCACATTTGTTTCCATGCCCATCGCTTTCATCACATCCATGCCGTACCGGAACGAGAACGCGATGCCCTCCTGGGCAGCCCGGTACAGGTGAGCAGCCTCATGGATGTTGAAGTTGATGCCCGAAAAGAGCGATCCCGGATTTTTGTTTCCCAAAACCCGTTCCGCTCCGTTTCCGAAGGGCAGGATGATCAGTCCTTCGGATCCCACGGGTACCCGCGACGCCAGGGTGTTCATTTCTTCGTAGGCGGTCCTGCCCCCGCCTACCTGTTTGTTCAGCCAGGCATTCAGGATGCCGGTGCCGTTGATACATAACAGGATTCCAAGCCGGGTGGCCTCTTTCGTGTGGTTGACGTGAGCGAAGGTGTTTACGCGCGACTGCGGATCATATTTCACTTGCCCGCTCACGCCGTAAACCACCCCGGAGGTGCCGGCCGTGGTGGCGACTTCCCCCGGATTGAGCACGTTCAGCGAAAGCGCGTTGTTGGGCTGATCGCCGGCGCGATAACTGATCTTAGTCCCTGCAGCGAGTCCCAGTTCGCGGGCTGCTTCTTCGCAGACTTCAGCCTGAACCGAAAATGTCGGAACGATTTCGGGAATGAAATGCGCATCAAAACCATAGTAACCGAGAAGCATACGGGCCACTTGATTCTCCCTGAAATTCCAGAGAATACCTTCCGAGAGGCCGCTGACGGTTGTTTGCACCTCGCCGCTAAGCCGCATGGCGATGTAGTCGCCGGGTAACATCAGCTTGTCGATCTGTTCATAGATGCGCGGCTCGTTGTCTTTGACCCATTTTAGCTTCGATGCGGTGAAGTTTCCCGGCGAATTCAGCAGGCTCCCGAGGCATTCTG
>CAZANK010000397.1:0-3958 GCA_964486235.1 uncultured Prolixibacteraceae bacterium
CGCACCTTTTACAAATTAAAAAGTCGTTTCAGATGCCGGTCGTAAATATTCTCCTCAACACACCGGCCAACAATGTCGGCATGTTTTTTCAGCAGGTTCTGATACGTTTCTCCCATTTCCGCCGCGACTTTGTAGCCCACGTGGATCAACTGGCGCAAGTTGGAGTTATAATCGGGGTGGCCGGGAATATGCCGGAGCGTATTCGCGAATTTCTCACTGGTCCATCCGGATACTTCTTCTGCAGAGGGCAATTTGGCATCATCAATATCAATGACATCGGCATACGGGCCACATAACTCTTCTTTTCGTGACAAAGCCTGGGTATAAATGTGTTTGGCGGCCTGTAACCCTTCGCCGCCCGCGAGCGCCAGTCCGATCACTTCTTCCAGCCAGGTTGTACCGGCCGTTTTGACGTGAATTCCCTTGTCATGTTTTTTGATCATCTCGGCCATTACCGGGTAAACCGTAAATTTATCACTCCCGGAATGGACGCTTAGCTTGAGGTTTCCGGGCAAACCAAAATGCCTGACGGCATAGTCGATCACCAGCACATCTTCCTCAAACTCCTTGGCAAACTGTTCCACCTGGCCCACGTAGTCTACGCCCTTGTTGAAACGGCCGGTAAACTTCGGTGCAATTGTCTGGGCAGGAATTTTCTCGTCGGCAATCATTTTCAGGATGAAAAGCATATCCACCGGGGTCTGAGGAGCTTCGACCTCATCCATGGAAACTTCTGTAATAAAATTACCGGTACCTTTAGCGGCTTCGATCCGCCGGTAGATTTTCCCGGCTTCCCGGACAGCAGCCAAAAACTTTCCGGCCACCCTGTTCAGCAATGCATCGGTAACCGCAATGGGCTCTTCGATTCCGGGAATGTCAATGCGCGATCCCAACGCACGGCAGGAAGCGACAAATGCGGCCACATCGTCATCCGGTGACGGATGACCAATATATGCCGCCACATCCAACGTGAAAAAATCGGAATGGGCAATAAAACGGTCAACCGTATCCAGGTTGATATGGTCAGCGTCAACACGGTACTCACCCGTCCATCCCAGCGTCTTTACCGCGGCATCCGCTTCTGCGCGGGTACCTTCAGGTTCAGAATGGACAATGTTGTGCTCACGGTTCGATTTGTTCCAGACAGGAGTGATCTCAATCCCCTGTGCATTTGCCCGCATCAGCGCTTTTAACTGGGCCTCACCCTCATGATTAAAACGGTCGCCCACCCCAAAACTGTATTTACCTAGCTTCATTCGTATAGATTTATAAGGTACTTGTTTTCATTTATATGTTCACAAGGGAACCTATCGGCCTCTTTTCCCGTGTTCGCACACGAAAATAAGCCTATTTCTGCTGCCATCCAATTTATTTGATAAAAATATCGTCAAAAATGTTTTTAAATATATTTTTCCGTGTACGAACACGAAATGATAAAAAAAAGTCTTAGCTTTGCTGTAAGTCAATTTTTTTGAAGTAAAACGTTAAAATTTCAGCGCTATCAAACCTGTAAAAAGAATCCGGATCAAGGATATTGCGGAGAAAGCCGAAGTTTCCATCGGGACGGTAGACCGGGTGATCCATAACCGGGGAGAAGTATCGTCTGATACCAAAATACGAATTCTACGTATTTTGGAAGAGATGGATTACCATCCCAATATCCTGGCAAGCACGCTCGCGTCCAAGCGGGTACATACGTTTGCCATTTTGATTCCTGAACCTCAATCGGAAGAGGGATACTGGAGCAAGCCGATAACGGGCATACAACGGGCATTTTCCGAATTGCAGGAATTCGGCATTCAAATCACGACTTACCGGTATTCCCAGGGCGATCCTGATTCATTTCATAACCAAGCGAATGAGATCATAAAAAGTGTTCCTGAAGGTGTTGTCATGGCGCCTTTTTTTTCAAGGGAGTCAAAGATGCTGATCGAAAAGCTGAATGAGCTTCATATTCCTTACGTCTTCATCGATTCAAACCTGAAGGAATGCAACAGGATCAGTTACATTGGGCAGAATTCATTCCAAAGCGGATCCCTGGCGGCCAAACTTTTTGATTTTTCATTACCCGGGGCTGCCACTATTTTCATTGTGCATTTTGCCAAGGAGATGGATAACCAGAATCACCTGGTTCAGCGCGAAAACGGGTTTTATGATTATTTCAGGCAGCATGATCCTAAACAACAAAAAAGATTGATTACCCTTGAAATTGAGGATCCCGCCGGCGAAGGTTTTGCACGCTTTCTGGACGCGGAATTCCTGAAGTCCCGACAGGTCGACGGAATCTTCGTGACCAATTCGCAGGTCTACCGCATGGCGGCTTACCTGCGTGCCAGAAACCTGGAAAAGGTCAGACTTATTGGTCATGACCTGATCAAACAAAATGTAACCTGGGTAAAGGAAGGCGTTGTTGATTTCCTGATCTGCCAGCGTCCGGAAGAGCAGGGCTATCAAGCCATTGAGACACTCTTTCAGCATGTTATTCTCAAAAAACAGGTGCCGTCCGAGAACTATACCTCGATTGATATCATCACGAAAGAAAATCTTGACTTTTATAAAGAATTTAACCTGATTAATTATGGAACCAATTAGTTTTAAAGATCTCTCCGGAAAAGTGTGTGTCATTACCGGAGGAGCAGGTGTCATCGGTTTGGCGTTGGTAAAAGCGCTGGCGTCAGTACAGGCAAAAGTGGCCATCGTCGACATTAATAAAGAAGTAGCAGAAAAGGTCGCAAATGAGGTTTCGTCCGAGTCGGGCGCAACCATTATTGGCGTGGAAGCCAATGTGCTCGACAAAGCCTCCCTGGAACAGGCAAGAACCGTGATTCATGAAAAGCTTGGCGAAATTGACATGCTGATCAACGGAGCCGGGGGAAACCATCCTTCAGCCACGACCAAAGTTGAACAGATCGAAGAAAGTGACCTGGAGAACCTGGATGATACCTTTTACGGGCTCCAACTGGAAGGGTTCGACAAAGTCTTTGCCTTAAACTTTAAGGGCACGGTTTTACCGAGTATGGTTTTTACCCAGGACATGCTGAAACACAGGAAGGGCGTGGTCTTGAATATTTCGTCGATGAACTCGTACAAACCATTGACCAAAATCCCGGCTTATTCGGCAGCGAAAGCGTCCATCAACAATTTCACGGAATGGCTGGCGGTCCACCTGGCGAAAGTGGGTATCCGGGTCAACGCCATCGCTCCGGGCTTTTTCATCACCAACCAAAACCGCTTTTTAGTGCTTGACGAAAAAACAGGAGGGTACTCTCCGCGCGGAAATAAGATCGTCAGCAACACCCCTATGGGAAAATTCGGCGAGCCGGACGACCTTCAGGGAGCCACCTTGTTCCTGCTTTCTGACATCTCCAGCTTCATCACCGGCATTGTCATTCCTGTTGACGGCGGATACAGCGCTTTCGGAGGCGTATAAGCCACCGGGTACAAGGTTGCATGGTCTTACGGCTTACGACTAATTACTTACGACTAATTTATTTATCATGAATTTACAACTAAAACAAAATTGCAAATACTCGCTTTTGGTCCCCACCAGCATGGGGGTCCGGATCACCCCGGTAAACGGGCAACCGGTACACAGCAGCAACATCTATGAAATGCAGGCCACCAGTGCCGAAACCAATGTCGCCAGTATTTCGTCCTACCTGGGCTTGCCGGTCAAGGTACTGACCACCTTCGTCAAGGGAAGCCCCATCGCGGCCTTTATTAAAAGTAACCTGAAAAGCAGGCATATCGATTATGAAGGGCCCGAAGTGGAGCAGGGTGGCCCCTGGGGATACCGGCATCAGTTCAATATTGCCGACAGTGGATTTGGCTCGCGTGGTCCGCGGGTACAAAATGACCGTGCCGGAGAAGTCGGCCGTACGCTGAATGTCAAGGATTTCGATCTGGAACGCATCTTCGGACAGGAAGGTGTGCAAATTGTCCACCTTTCCGGCCTGAT
>CAZANK010000398.1:0-3947 GCA_964486235.1 uncultured Prolixibacteraceae bacterium
CAAGCACACCCTTCTCCGAATTGGAAAGGTCGTCCACGATGACCACTTCATAACCTGCCTGCTGCAGCTCGACAGTGGTGTGCGATCCGATATAACCGGTTCCGCCGGTAACAAAAATTTTCTTCGCCATGAAGTTTCTGTAATTTTTCCGTAAAAGTACAATTTAACTTCCTAACCTCTTTGTCCCGGCACAAAATTCCTGCCTCTACCGAAATCTTATTCAGGGTGTGATTCCTGCATACGGGAAAATGATTCCCGTTTCACCTGATTCCTGCTTGCGCCGAAACAACGACACAAAAAAGATGAAGCTGTTGAAAACTTTTCGTTGCCCGCCTGCCGTTTTTTGCGTAATTTTGAATTAAAATCATTTCTATCGTGGAATTACTGGCGTCAATTAAGGAATTACTATTACTGAATGATTGTGTGATCATTCCGGGATTCGGAGGATTTGTGAGCAGTTACCAGCCGGCAGGCTGGTCTGCTTCGCGATTTACGCCTCCTGCAAAGACGGTTAGCTTTAATAAAAAGCTGAATTTCAATGACGGCCTCTTTATCAATGATGTGGCGGAGAAGGAAGGCATCAACTATTTTCTGGCCGGCAGAAAAGTCAATTTGCTGGTGGAGGAGATGAATTACCGGTTAACGGACGGGGAAGAAATCGGCATCCCCGAAATCGGGACCCTCCATTACGATGATCACGAAAATCTGATTTTCACCCCCAGGATAACCGGCAATCTGAATCCGGATTCCTTCGGCTTGACGCCGTTTCATTATGAAACACGGTCGGCGGGAAAGTCATCCCGAAAGCCGGTTCCTCCTGCAAAAAGAGATGCCGCCCAGGTTATTTTTCAAAGAAGGACCCTCCGGAAAGTGATGGTCGCCGTGCCGTTACTTTTGGCACTGGCTGTCACACCCTTGAAGAATAACAAGGAGAACCTGCAGGTATCGGGCCTGGCCAACGTCGGCGCCATGATGACGGCAAAAGAACCGGTGTCGTATCCTGAAACGCGGACCGCCCCGGAAGCGGAGGTTGCCGCTGCTGTGGAAACGCCCTTGCAACATGCTTATTTCATCATCGGAGGGAGTTTTAGAAGTGAAGATAACGCCGCGAATTTGATCACGCTCCTGAAAGATGAAGGTTATCCCGCACAAGGCCTGGGGATCATCCAGGGGCTGCATTATGTGGCTGTTGCGGGTTTTTCCACCCTGGAGGAAGCACAGAAAGCGCGGCGGGATTATGACTCCAAAATGCCCGGCACCGGCGCATGGATCTACGTCAGGAAGTAACATGATGAAGCCCGGATACGTAAGAGCGGGAGACCGGGTACGGCTGATCTCGCCGTCCGGATGGGTGGCCGAAGAAAAAGTCCTCCCTGCGGTGAAGTTACTGGAAGACGAAGGCTTTGAAGTCATTCCGGGAGACCATCTTTTTACCCGCCACTTCCGGTTTGCCGGCTCGGACGGGCAACGCCTGGCCGATTTACAGCAGGCCTTCGATGACCCGCTGTGCAAAGCGGTGATTTGCTCCCGCGGAGGCTATGGTTCCATCCGGATTGCCGGCAAAATTAATTTCGGCCAATTCCGTGAATCTCCCAAATGGCTTGTCGGCTTCAGTGACATTACCGTGTTACATGCCTGTCTCCAAAAAGAGGGTTTTTGCAGCATCCACGGCGCCATGCCCGCGTTTTACCTGGATGAAGGGCGACCTCACGCGAACTTCCTGGAGCTGATGACCATGCTGAAAGGCGGTGGCGCCACAAACATCCTCCCTGCCCACCCGTTTAACAGACCCGGAAACGCCACGGGAAAGCTGACAGGCGGCAACCTGTCGCTGCTCTTCAGTCTCATCGGCACGCCCATGGAGCCGTTCACCGACGGGACGATCCTTTTTATCGAAGACCTTTCGGAATACCTTTATCACCTCGACCGCATGATGCACAGCCTGAAACTTTCCGGGAAACTGAGAAACCTGAAGGCGCTTCTGGTGGGCGACTTCACGGGGATGAACGATAACGACTCCCCTTTCGGACAAAGCGTGGAAGAGATCATCCTGAATGTGGTCGGCGACTATTCCTATCCGGTCTGCTTCGGGTTCCCGGCAGGACATTCCGCGATGAACCGGCCCCTGATGCTGGGCGCAGATTATTCCCTGACTATGAACGAAAGCCAGGTTTCGTTCAATCTGGTCCCGTGATCATCATTTTTTCGCCTTTGCCGCTCTTCCTTTTTTCCACCCACAAATAAATGGCGGGCAACACCAGCAATGTTAGCAGGGTGGAGGTCACCAACCCGCCAATGACCACCGTGGCCAGAGGACGCTGTACTTCCGAACCGGGTCCGGAATTAAAAGCCATCGGGATAAAGCCGAGACTGGCCACCAGGGCGGTCATCAAGACCGGGCGTAACCGGTCGGCCGAGCCTTCAACGACCAGTTTCTTCAATTCTTCGCTGCTTTCCTTCCGCAATTCGCGTATATGGTCGAGCAACACGATCCCGTTTAGCACGGCCACCCCGAACAAGGCCACGAAGCCGATGCTGGCGGAAACAGACAGGTACATGCCGCGCATCCAGAGCAGGAAGATGCCGCCGGATAATGCAAACGGCAGGTTCAGTATAATGATCATGGCATCACGCATACTCCCGAAGTTCAAATACAGCAATCCGATAATGATGAATAACGACAACGGCACAACCAGCAGGAGGTGGTTCATGGCCCGGCGTTGGTTTTCAAAAGCGCCGCCATATTCCAGGAAATAACCGGGAGGAATATCGGCCTGCTCATCGATCGCCGCCTGCAGGTTGGCCACGTAACTGCCAATATCCGTATTTCTGATGTTGATACCCAGGATTAACCTGCGCCACCCGTTTTCGCGCTGAATTTCCCGCGGACCCTCCTGCGCTTCAATCCGGCTCACCCGGCTCAGGGGGATAAACTGTCCGTTTGCCAGGTGGACCGGTATCTGGCCGATCTGCTGCAGGTGTCTCCGGATCTCTTCCGGATAGCGCACCTGAATATCGAAGCGCCGCTGACCTTCATAGACCTGTCCCGCAATCTGTCCGCCGATACCCGCCTCGATCACCTGCTGAACCTCGTCCACGTTCAGTCCAAATGAGGCAACAGCTTCCCGGTCAATCACGATGGTCAGGTATGGCTGCCCGATCGGTTGCTCCGCAAAGAAATTGTCGGTACCCTCCAAACGGGCCACGACGTTGGAAATTGACTCACCAATCCGGTTTAACGTTGCGAGATCCTCTCCGTAGATTTTCACGGCCAGGTCTGATTTGACCCCGCTGGTCAGCTCGTCCACCCGCATGGCGATCGGTTGGGTGAAGTTGTAGGCCAGTCCCGGCTCGGTTTTCAGGTAGGGTTCAATCTCCGCCAGGATATCTTCCTTACTGATCCCCTTGCGCCATTGGTCCGGATCTTCAAGGACCACCCACACGTCGGTCTGGTGAACGCCCATCCAGTCATTCGCCAGGTCGGAGCGGCCGGTCTTGGGGACGACCGTTTTAATTTCAGGAATGTTTTTCATCAGTTGGGCGGCCAGCCAGTCGGCATTTTCGATCGACTCTTCGAGCGTCACCGAAGGCATACGCACCTGCTCAACCAGGATGGAACCTTCTTCCAACTCAGGCAGAAACTCGCTCCCCATCCTGAACATCACGACGAGTGAGAAGAAAAAAACAGCCAGCGCAACACCCAAAACCAACATCTTTTTTTGAATGTTCCGCTCGAGAAAACGCTTGTACTGCGGCTGCAGCCAATCCACCAGCCAGTTCTTACGGGGTCTTATCCCGCGTTTAAAAACAAGCGAGGCCGCAGCCGGAACAAAAGCCAGGGCCAGCAACAACGATCCAAGTACGGCAGCAGCCACGGTGATCGCCATTGGCCTGTACAAAATTCCTTCGGTACCGCTGAATGTCATGATCGGGACATAGACCATGAG
>CAZANK010000399.1:0-3907 GCA_964486235.1 uncultured Prolixibacteraceae bacterium
CAGTTATTTGTCAAACGTGGCAGCCGCAATCACAGACTCTTCCCTGTCAGGCTTCAGCTCCGCGGCAGAGTGGGAAACAATGCGGCCACGCCGCTACCGGGAGTTCACCGAGATGATGGGGATCCAGGATTACGCCGGAAAAGAAAAGACAAGTCTGAATATCACGGTCACGGGGACCATTCAGCGGGACGGGTACCGCATTGAGAAGCTGTACTACAAATCATTGCCGGGATTGTACGTCCCGGCGAACCTGTATATCCCTGACCATCTTGAAAAGCCTGCCGCGGCCATCCTGTATGTATGCGGTCATTCGCCCAACCAGAAAGTACATTATCAACCTTATCCCGCGAAGTTCGCCAGGCTGGGCTTTGTTTGCCTGATCATCGAAACCATCCAATGGGGGGAAGTCCGCGGCGACCATTGGGGCTGCTATGCCCGGGGGTGGTTTAACTGGTACAGCCGGGGGTATAATCCGGCGGGAGTTGAACTCTGGAATGCCATCCGCGGCCTTGATCTTCTGGCATCGCGGCCGGAAGTTGATCCGGAAAGGCTCGGCGTGACCGGCATTTCGGGCGGAGGCTCTCAAAGCTTTTACATCGCGGCCGCCGATCCCCGGGTAAAAGCGGCAGCGCCGGTATGCGGGGCCAGTACGCTCAAGGCGCAGATCGGGCAGCGCACCATCGACGGACATTGCGATTGTATGATGCCCACCAATACCTACCGGATCGACTTTCAGGACGTCGGCGCGCTGATCGCCCCCAGGCCCCTGCTGATCGCCCAGGCCGACCGGGACGGGCTGAACACCATCGAGTCGGTGCGGGAACTCCATTCAGACCTTAAAAACGTCTATGAGATGCACGGCGCGGCCGATCAGCTTTTGCTGGTCGAAACCCCCGGGGGCCATTCCTATCACCAGACATCACGGGAAAAGATCCATTCGTTCTTCTTCCGGCATCTGTGCGGAAAAGAAGTTTCTCCGGAGGAAACAGGCGATATCGACAAGGAAAACCTGCTTTCGGCTGAAGAATTGAGGGTATACACCGACGGCGTGCCCGGAGATGACCGTACCACGACGATCCAGGATTCCTTTGTCAGACTGGCCACGGCTCCGGAGATCAGCGACAGGCAGGCCTTACTGGCACACCGCGACACGGTGGTCCGTTTTCTGAAAGAAAAAACATTCGGTGCCTTCCCAAAAACGCCCTGCCCGTTCAACGGGGAAAGGGTCTTCCGCTCGCTCGACGGCGGAAAGTTCGGCTGGACGATCCATCGCTTTGTGCCGGAAGAAGGCTGGCGGCTGAAGGTCGATTTCCGCTGGAGAAATGACACCGCCGAAAAAAAGCCCCTGATCATCCTATTGACAAATTATGATGAGGAACGCTGGGGACCGGAAAATTTTTCATCAGAACTGGATCGAGGCCAAAACATTGCTTACTTTGAACCGAGGGGCACCGGCGAAACAGGCTGGGACCCTGCCCTGCAGTGGCACATACGCCGCGCCTCGGCCTGGACCGGAAGAACCATTGCCTCCATGCAGGTGTATGACCTGCTGCGGTGTATCGCGTATTGCCGCACCCTGCCCCAGGTTGACCCGTCAAAGATCATCCTGGCGGCAAAGGATGAAATGACCGTGGTCGCATTATATGCAGCCCTGCTGGACGGAAATTGCCAACAGGTGATCCTTAAAAATCCGGCCGCCACCCAGGACGCTGCAAGCCGCACTGACGGCAAAGGAGAAGCGGTAGAAATGCTTAATTGTCTGCGTATTACCGATGTGAACCGGATTCCTGCACTCATCCTGCCCACCAAAACCGTATTTATGGGAGAAACTCCGCCGGCTTACGAATGGGCTGTCAACCTGATCCAAAAACTGCAATAAAAACGCTTTTAAAACACACTACGTGATGCCGCTAAAAACAATAATCCCCTTTGGATGTCTTTTGCTGGTCATGACAGGCCCGGCCTGCCGGCATGAAAAAAAGAAGCAGAACGTATCGGGGAAGGAATTCCCGTCCGAAATGGTCAACTTCAGTCCCTACGAAAATAATCCTGTCTTTGGCGGCACAGACACCGCGACCTGGGACCGGCATATCCGTGAGCGCGGTTATATCCTCCGGGAAGAAGGGCTTTATAAAATGTGGTACTCCGGGTATCAGGAAGGAGACACTGCCGTCAAACACCTAGGCTATGCCACATCTGCCGACGGGATCAATTGGAAGAGGTATTCGGAATCGCCCGTTTTCGATGAAAAATGGACGGAAGATGTCTTTGTGATCCGCCATGAGGACCGCTACTTCCTGTTCGCGGAAGGCCGGGATGACGTCGCTCATTTTATGAGCTCCCCCGACGGCATTCACTGGAAGGAGGAAGGGGACCTGATCATCCGCCAGGCCAGCGGGGAAAAAATCCCGGGGCCATACGGCTCGCCGGTGGTCTGGACAGAAAGCGGGAAATGGTACCTCTTTTATGAACGCAATGACCTTGGTATCTGGCTTGCCGCCTCGGAAGACCGGATCAACTGGACCAACATGCAGGACGGGCCGGTCCTTCAAATGGGACCGGAGGAATACGATGCCGGCGCCGTTGCGGCCAACCAGGTCGTCCGATACAACGACCGTTATTACCTGTATTATCATGGTTCCACAAACCCCAACTGGGCCGACCCGGATGAACATGCCCTGTGGTCATCGAACGTGGCTGTGTCGGACGATCTGATCCACTGGAAAAAATACCCCGGAAATCCCCTTGTTGCAGGAAATACTTCCACTACCAACCCGGCTTTTGACGGAGAAGAATACAGGCTGTATACCATGCACGACCAGGTGTGGCTTTATTTTCCGGATGATTCGTCCACTTCAATTCGGTAAGAACGGCGATCATGCTAAGGCCGGTTTGAATATTTTAATACTTGTCATCATATTCATTAAAAACAAGAAGATTATGTGCAAAAAAATAATGTTCCTGTTCTTTTTAACAGCATTGATACTGACGTCAAACGCGCAAAACGACAAAATCATTTTTCTGCATCATTCCACAGGCGGAATGGTCTATCACAAAGGAAATGTTGCTGGCTCCATTCAAGCATACAACCAAAAGAACAACAGTCATCTTTCCATTACGGAACGCAGTTTCCCTGACAAACCTTATCCCTGGGAAAATTATCCTTACGACTACTGGAACATCTGGGTAAATGGATATTGTGACGACTACAAGGGAAAACCGGAGTATCCGAACGTCGAATGCCTGGAAGACCTGTGCAAAGAGTACCATGTCATCATCTTGAAACACTGTTTTCCAGGGAGCAGCATATTGGAAGACACCGGGCATCCGGACGTGGCTTCCAAAAGAAAAAGCCTTGAAAATTACAAGCTCCAGTACAGGGCATTGCGTGATCAATTCGACGCCTTCCCCGACAACAGGTTTATCGTATGGACGCTTGCCCCGCTTCACCGGCTCAATACGACCCCGGACGAAGCGGTCCGGGCCAAAAAATTTGCCGACTGGGTAAGAAATGAATGGCTGAAGGAGGACGGAAAACAACGTCATCACATTCGCGTCTTCGATTACTTTTCATACGCGGCCGAAACTGACACAAACGTCGCTCCGCCCCGTATGCCCTATTGTTTAAAGTATGACTATGAACTGTCTCACGATAACAGCGATTCCCATCCGAACGAAACAGCCTGCAAGGCAATCGGGCCGCGCTTTGCCGAATTTATCATTCAAACCGTGATCCACAAACAACCCTGATTTCCCGGAGAACTCGTTGTTTTTTTAAAAATTCGGTCGAATATCCGATCGTTTGCATATCCATCATGTTAAATTACAAGAACTCATGAAATACTGTCGCGATTATTCCACGCTCCAGCTTTGGTCGCTGGTGCTGTTACGCCTGTTTATCGGGTGG
>CAZANK010000400.1:0-1577 GCA_964486235.1 uncultured Prolixibacteraceae bacterium
GGGCAGGGGCACTGCCGGTGACAGGATGGTTGAAAATTTATCGTAAGCCATTTTGACGAATATTAGAATATTAGAGTGTTAGAATATTAGAGTTTGTTTTGAAGCGTCTGTCGCGATCTGATCAGAATTGAAGCAATTTCGTGGGCCTCTCTGATCAAATTGTCAGTTTCTTCAATCGATGATAATTGTTCTTCTTTGGAGAATTCAATCCAGAATTCACTTTCATCAGCTTCTTCAATGGAGATACTGAGTTTTGAAATTACTACAGGAACTGTTTGGGCAATGCATGACGCCCGATAGTTTGCAGCTACCGAGGTCGAACATCGAATTAATTGACCTCCAATATGGTTACCAAGAGCATGATGGGGTAAGTCCAATGCAAATTTAACACAGTCATGTGCGAATTGTTTGGTTCTTTGTTTCATTTTTTCTTTGAAAATTGCCAAATCACTTTTTTCCATTTCACCCAATCTTTGCATTTTTTTCAATTGGACATTCTAATCTTCAAGATTCGAAATTCTAATCTTCCGAAATCTCCCTCGGGTCGGTGATGACGCCGGTTATTGCGGCGGCAGCGGCGGTGATGGGGCTGGCCAGCATGGTGCGGGCCCCGGGTCCCTGGCGGCCTTCAAAGTTGCGGTTTGAAGTTGACACGGCGTATTTGCCGGCCGGGACCTTGTCATCGTTCATGGCCAGGCACGCGGAGCACCCCGGTTGCCGAAGCGGCATTCCGGCTTCCGCGAAAATTTTGTCGAGTCCTTCGGCCACGATCTGCTGCTCCACCGATTTTGAGCCGGGAACGAGCCATACCGTGACATGGTCGGCTTTCTTTTTCCCTTTTACAAACCGGGCAAATGCCCGGAAGTCTTCGATCCGCCCGTTGGTGCAGCTTCCCAGGAAAACATAGTCCACTTTTTTCCCCTTCATGGGTTCACCGGGATTGAAATCCATATACTTCAATGATTTCAGGAAGGTTGCCTTGTCGGTACCGTCCAGGTCATCTCCCCGCGGAATGGAACGGGAGATGCCGATCCCCATTCCCGGGTTGGTCCCATACGTGATCATGGGCTCAATGTCGGCCGCGTCGAAATGATATTCCTTGTCAAACACGGCCCCCTCATCCGACTTCAGGGTTTTCCAATCAGCCACGGCTTTTTCCCATTCTTCCCCTTTGGGTGCGAACTGCCGTCCTTTCACATAGCTGATGGTCGTTTCGTCCGGGGCAATCATTCCGCCGCGGGCTCCGCATTCGATGCTCATGTTGCAGACGGTCATGCGGCCTTCCATGCTCAGGCGTTGAATGGCCGATCCTGCAAATTCCACGAAATGTCCTGTTCCTCCGCTGGTTGAGATCTGTGAGATGATGTAAAGCACAATATCTTTTGCCGTCACCCCTTTTTTCAGTTCGCCGTCAACGGTAATACGCATTTTTTTTGGTTTTGGCTGCATGATACACTGGCTGGCCAGCACCATCTCCACTTCGCTGGTCCCGATCCCGAAGGCGATTGCGCCAAAGGCCCCGTGCGTCGAGGTATGGCTGTCACCGCAAACGATGGTCATCCCGGGCTGCGTCAGTC
>CAZANK010000400.1:1587-3901 GCA_964486235.1 uncultured Prolixibacteraceae bacterium
CCCATTTCCGGTCCGATAATATGTACCACGCCATGGCCGTCGCTGCCTAATCCGTAGTAAGTGATGCCGTATTTATCACAGTTTTTCTTCAGGGTTTCCACCTGGTGCCGCGATAACTCATCCTTGATGCTCCTGTTTTGATGAATCGTCGGGACATTATGGTCGGGGGTTGCGGTGGTCCGGGAGGGACGGAAAACCGTCAAACCCCGTTTTTGCAACCCTAAAAAGGCGACGGGACTGGTCACCTCGTGGATGAAGTGCCTGTCAATGTACAGCACGTCGGGACCTCCTTCAACCTGCCTCACGACGTGAGCATCCCAAATCTTGTCAAATAAAGTTTTTGCTTCCATATTCTTTTGAACTTTACCGGAACATGCCCGGTGGTCATTTTATTGGATTAACGTTCATTTCTTCCTGATGGGCCGGTTGATTGACCGGAATGCTGTTGACGGCATCCAGGAATGCTTCGACCGATGCCGTGATAATGTCTGTGTTTGCGCCAAACCCGAAGTATTTTACGCCTTCATGATCGAGTTCCATGTGGACTTTACCCACATCATCGCTTCCTTTGGTAATGGCCTGGATCAGGAATTCTTCGAGTGTGACCTGACGGCTGATGATCTGTTTCACGGCTTTGATCGCCGCATCGACCGGTCCGTTGCCCGATGAAGTGGCATTGAATTTTTCGCCGGCAATATCCAGTCGCACGGTCGCAATGGGAACCAGCGTTTTTCCGGTGACCACCTGAAGATACTCCAACTTGATCCTTCGCTCTTTTTTGTTCACGTCGCCCACCAGGATGGCAATATCGTCGTCGCGAATGTCTTTTTTCCGGTCGGCCAGTTCCAGGAATTTTTCATAAACCCCGTTCAGTTTTTCCTGCGACAATTCGTATCCTAATGCCTCCAGCCGGTATTTCAGTGCGGCACGTCCGCTGCGGGCCGTCAACAGGATCGACGATTCGTTGATCCCCACATCTTTCGGATCGATGATCTCGTAGTTCTCCCGGTTTTTCAGGACGCCGTCCTGATGGATTCCCGACGAGTGGGCAAAGGCATTCCGTCCAACGATGGCTTTGTTGGGCTGTACCGGCATGTTTATCATGTTGGATACCATCCTGCTGGTGCGGTAGATATTCTTGGTGTTGATGTTCGTGTCCAGGTTCAGGACTTTATAACGACTTTTCAGCGTCATCACCACTTCTTCCAGCGAAGTATTTCCCGCCCGTTCACCAATCCCGTTGATGGTCACCTCGGCCTGACGGGCGCCGTTCATGATCCCCGAGATCGTATTGGCCGTGGCCATTCCAAGGTCATTGTGGCAATGCGTGGAGATAATGGCCTTCTCAATGCCTTTCACGTGTCCGAACAGGTATCTGATCTTTTCTCCGAATTCGGACGGGAGGGTATACCCGGTCGTGTCGGGGATATTCACGACGGTGGCGCCTGCCTTGATGACCGCTTCGACCACACGGGCCAGGTACTCATTTTCCGTGCGCCCGGCATCTTCCGCATAAAATTCCACGTCTTCGACATATTTTTTGGCATATTTGACAGCCCTCACTGCCCGGTCAACAATCTCGTCGGGATTGGAATTGAGCTTGTAGTGAATGTGGTAAAAGGAGGTCCCGATGCCGGTATGAATGCGTTTTTTCCGGGCATATTGAAGAGAATCAGCGGCCACATCGATATCTTTTTCTACCGCACGGGTCAGCGCACAAATGGTAGGCCACGTGACGGCTTTTGAGATTTCAACGACCGATTTAAAGTCGCCCGGGCTCGAGACGGGGAATCCGGCCTCGATAATATCGACTCCCAATTCCTCCAGCGCGCGGGCTACTTCGATCTTTTCAACGGTGTTCAACTGGCACCCGGGAACCTGTTCCCCATCGCGCAGGGTGGTGTCGAAAATGTATAATCTGTCACTCATGATGAAATGGTTTAAATGATTTACATATTAAAAAAGCCATTCTCTGCTGAGAGAATGGCTCCATATTTTTGATAAACAATTCTACATACCATCCTCACTCGCGCATCCAAAGTAGAATACCGAATAGAATACTGAGAATGGAAATACGAAACGAATAGTTCATTGTCATTAGTCATTTCTTATGCTCGGCAAAGCTCAAGCAAGCTTGGCTTTGCTCTCGCTTAGTCGAAATATTCATTTTCATTAGTCATTTCTTACACTCGGCAAAGCTCAAGCAAGCTTGGCTTTGCTCTCGCTTAGTCGAAATGTTCATCTGCTCCTGTTTTTTTGCAAATATCACACTATTTTTCTAAAATGAAAGGATTGCTGAGAAAAAATAACAAAA
>CAZANK010000401.1:0-3896 GCA_964486235.1 uncultured Prolixibacteraceae bacterium
ATGCTGGAGAAGCATCCCAATCTGAAGTTTATGGGTGCACACCTCGGAAGCATGGAATGGAGCATCGATCTGCTGGCGGAACATTTTGAACGTTTCCCGAACATGACCGTCGATCTGGCAGAGCGGATTTGCCATATCCAGGTTCAGGCGCAAAGCAATTATGACAAAGTCCGGGATTTTTTTGTCAAATACCAGGACCGTATTCTATATGGTACGGACAAGGCTGACGGGTCGGAAGATGGCGACCCGGAAAAACTCAAGGCGTTGTTGCACCAGGAATGGGTCAGTGACTGGAAGTTTTTTACCACGGATGAAAGAATGACCTCCTGGAAGGTGAACGGTGACTTCAGAGGACTGAAACTCCCCCGCGAGGTGATTGAGAAAATTTATTACAGGAATGCAGAGAACGCATTCCCGGGCATCTAATATAAAATAGTATGAAGAGACCATCACTGCTTTTCAGTTCAATCATGGCCGGAATGATCGTTTGTTCCTGCTCTGCGTCAAAAGAGGATTTCTCCCGTTCCGCCGACGGCACGGTCTGGTTCCGAAATGCGGATATTCGTCTCAGAATTGACCCGAATATGGCTGTTGCCGTTTATGACCGGCAGGAAAAAACAGCACTGAATGTGGTGGACGAGGCTACAAAACCTGCAGATTTTATCGTGATTGACGGGAAAGAAGTGACCGATTTTAAAGTGAATCAGGATCGTATCAGAAAGGAACCTGTCGAAACCTTTTTTGGAAAAGGGAACCAACTCACGGTAACCGGTATTGCGGATATTGGCGGAGGGACAAAGATTGAAAAAACGCTGACTATTGAGCTGTATGAAAATTTTCCGGATGCCGCGTTGATGACGGCTGAATACCGGAATGCCGGAAAAACAGCGGTGACCGTCGGGAAGGTGGTATCCGGCTGTTTAAAGATGGATGCGTCCAGGTTTAACCCGGATGCGGATCCCTTTGATTTCTGGTCCTACCAGGGCGCTTCCGTGGAATGGGGACTCGATTACGTGATCCATCTTGAGAAAGGATTCAGTCGGGAGAACTGGATGGGCATTCAGCCGAAACCCAAAACAGGCGGGGGAGTCCCGTTTGTTGACCTGTGGCAGGAGACCGGCGGTGTGGCGGTCGCCCATCTGGAGCCGGAACCACAATTGGTTTCTTTCCCGGTGAAAGTGGACACTGCCGGGACTGTAAACATTTCCATTGAAAACGGGATGAAACGTGAATTGGCTCCCGGGGAGCGTTTTGCCGGCATCAAAACCGCGGTCATCGCGCATTCGCTCGATTATTTCAATCCGCTCCGGACGTATTCTGCGCTGATGGCGGCCCGGGGACTGAAAATGAAGCAGCCATCGGATTGGGCGCATGAAGCAAGCTGGTGCAGTTGGGGTTACCTGACCGATTTTTCGCTGGACGATATTTACGGAACTCTTCCTAAGATGAAGGAAATGGGGATCAGGTGGGTTGTGCTTGACGACCGCTGGTGGGACAAGTATGGCGATTGGAATCCCAGGGATTATACCTTCCCCGGAGGGGAAAAGCAGGTAAAGGAATTCGTGGATTCCCTGCATAGTCAGGGTTTCCTGGCCCGGATCTGGTGGGCCCCTTCGCCGGTGCAGCCGGATGTTCTTCCTTTTTTCACCGGTTCGGTAGACCCCGGAATGGCAAATATAGCCAGGGAGCATCCGGAGTGGCTGGTGATGAATGAAGACGGCAGTTTTGCCCGCGATAACCGGGATATGTACCAGCTTTGTCCCGCCGTGCCTGAGGTGCGCGAATACCTGAAGGAAGTGGCTACCCGTTTTATCCGCGACTGGGGTTTCGACGGACATAAACTCGATGCCTTTTACGTGGTTCAGCCGTGTTATAATCCCGCGCATCATCATGCGGACCCGGGCGAATCCTATCGCAAATTTCCGCAATTGATCCAAACGATCTATGAAACTTCCAAAGCGCTGAAACCCGCTTCGGTAACCATGATTTGCAACTGTGGGACCACGCAGGATTTCTATCAGCAGCGATTCACCGACCAACCGGCGGTTTCCGATCCGACCAGCGTGCAACAGGTCAGGGGAAGGATCAAGGCCATGAAGGCCCTGTGGGGGCCCAATGCGCCGATCGATACGGACCATGTGGAGCACATCCGGATGAACGGCGACATGAGCGACAAAAGCGATACCGCCCGTGTAGGCCGGGATTTTGCCAGTGCCATGGGCCCAGGAGGCGTAATCGGGACCAAGTTTACCTGGCCCGGGGGACCGGCGAACATGCAACTGACCCCTGAAAAGGAAGAACACTGGAAGAAATGGACGAGCCTTTATCATGACAAAATGCTGAGCAAGGGGAGCTATATGAACCTGTACGACGTGGCCTACGACAAGCCTGAAACCCATGTGGTCAAAAAAGGACGGATTCTTTACTACGCCTTTTATGCGGACGACTGGCAGGGAACGATTGAACTCCGCGGACTCGAAGGCAAGAAATACCGCGTCTGTGACTACGTCAATCAGGTTGATCTTGGAACGATCAGAGGACCTGCCGCGAAAATCAGTCCTTCCTTTTCCAGGCACTTACTGATCGAATGCACGCCGGTGGAATAACCGGCATAATTCAATTCACGTTTCGATAAAATAACTGACTAAAGCTGCAACTGATGAAACCAATCCTGTCCAAAGTCGTTTTTTATTCCCTTGTTTTGATTCTCGTTTCATTTTATGCATATTCCCAGAATCCGGATCGACTCGTCGTTGTGAAGCCAAAGGAGATCAACGATGTGCTGACCAATCCGGGGATTGGATTCATGACATTTCAGCGTTTTAACGGCGATGGCCTGAATGCCGGCTCGGGCGGGACCGAGGGATTTCCGATCGATTACCAGGATTTTGACGGCGACCTGACGAACAAGGATTATCCAGCCACCACGATTGCCTATTGGCGTGTTTACTGGCGGTTTATGGAACCTGAAAAGGGCGCCTATCAGTGGGATATGGTCGATAAAGCCCTGGAAATTGCGGAGAAAAGAGGGCAGGCCTTGCTGCTCCGGATTGCGCCTTACGGCACCGGCAAGCAGCATGATGTTCCGGATTGGTACCGGGAAATGGTCGGTCCGGAGGTAAACTGGAAATACAACAATCCGGTCAACAAATGGATGGTCGACCCTGAGGATTCGCGTTATGCCCTGTACTTTGGCGGCCTGATCCGGGCTATGGGTGAGCGGTATGACGGTCATCCGGGACTGGAAGCCGTGGACCTGTCCATTGTTGGCGCCTGGGGTGAAGGCGCAGGGTCCGAACTGCTTAGTCAGCAAACCCGCGAGGCCCTGGTGGATGCGTACACGGAATCGTTTGTCAAAACACCGCTGATCGCCCTCCTGATGGATGAGAAAACCAATCAATACGCGAACTCCAGGATCCCGGTCGGATGGCGGGTGGACTGTATCGGCGATCTGGGATTCTGGGCAAATGAGCAGAACGGCTGGAACCACATGAACGATTTCTATCCGCGTGAGATCATCAAATGCGGCATCCAGGACAGTTGGAAGCAGTCGCCGCTGAGCTTTGAAATTTGCGGGACGTTCTTAAGCTGGCGTGACAAGCAGGGTTACGGACGCGAGGAGGTGCAGTACATTTTTGAACAGTCGCTGAAATGGCATATGTCTTCCTTTAATCCCAAATCGTCGCCAGTGCCGCCGGAGTGGAACGATCTGGTCGATGTCTGGCTGAAAAAAATGGGTTACCGTTTTGTTTTGCGAAGGTTTACCTACTGGCCTGAGGTGAAGCAAAACGGAAAACTTTCCTTTACTTCATGGTGGGAGAATAAGGGAGTGGCCCCCTGTTACAAGGATTTTATACCGGCGATCAGGCTGAAATCGGACAAACATGAAGCGGTGA
>CAZANK010000402.1:0-3891 GCA_964486235.1 uncultured Prolixibacteraceae bacterium
TACGCTCCTGCGAAGGGGCCATCTTAAAAAACTGATCACCTCATTTATCATACGGCACACCAAGACCAAGGTGCTCGACGAATTGCCGCCCAAAACCGAGATCACTTACAGTGTCGCTCTGAGCGAAGATGAGATGGCGTTTTACGAAGCTTTAAGGCGTGAGGCAGTCAGCACGATTGAAGGCAACAATGGCCCGAATGGGCAGAAGCACCTGCAAGCGCTGGCCGAGATCACGAAGCTTCGGCTGGCTTGCTGTAACACGGTGCTGGTGAACAAAGAAATCCAGTTGCCTTCGTCAAAATTGGAGGCATTTTCCGCGATTGCTGAAGAACTGCTGGCAGGGGGACACCGGGCATTGATATTCAGCCAATTTGTGAAACATTTGGAACTTGTTCGCCGCGAGTTGGACAGGTATTCCCTACCAATATTTAGATGGTTCTACTCCTCCCGCCGAACGCGAATTGGCGGTAAAAGCATTCCAGTCAGGAAAAGGGAATTTTTTTCTCATTAGCCTGAAAGCCGGCGGACTTGGGCTTAACCTGACAGCGGCCGATTATGTGTTGCACCTTGATCCCTGGTGGAATCCTGCCATTGAAGATCAGGCCAGCGACCGCACCCATCGCATCGGACAATCACGTCCCGTGACGATTTACCGCCTGGTAGCCAAAAACACCATTGAAGAGAAAATCGTCAAGCTTCATGCCACCAAGCGCGATCTGGCCGACAGCTTGCTCGACGGCACCGACGAAAGCGCCCGTTTATCTACCGCCGATCTGCTGAACTTATTGAAGGAAGTCTGATTTCCTTTTAATTCAGGCCACAACACTTTTTATACTTTTTCCCGCTTCCGCAAGGACAAGGATCAAGAAACTTGTCATTTATTCTTCCAGTTTATATTTGATTTTCCCTTTGGTAAAAGCCAGGGCCAGGAGGTGCAGGGTCTTGCCTGGTTCCCGGTAAGGCTCATGATAACCTTTTTCCCTGATCTGCTGAAGGGCGACATGCAGGGCTTGGTCGAGGCCGTTTTCATCCTTGGCATATTTGAGCTCGACCACGTAAGTCCGGTGAGGGAATTTCACCACCGAATCGATCCGTCCTTTGTCAGTGAGCACCTCAGCCTGGTGATGAATGCCGATGAGCTTCATGGCTAACTGGAATAAGGCATGGTAATGGGCTTCGTAAGGCACATGGGCGCTATAGGTGATCCCGGAAAAGAGCGTGCGCAGATGATCAACGGCAGTGCCCACATTGCCCTGGGCAAGTTGATCGTAAATATGCCGGGCCAGTAATCGAACCTGGCTGCCTGATTCCCCGGTTGAATAAGCCAGTAATGATTGGGTCAGGGCCACCCTGACTTCCAGGTTGGGAATGACAAGATGATAGATCTCATCTTCTTCAATCCTTTTTACAGTCAGGTAGCCTGTCTGAAAGAGCAGGGGAACCAGATCCAGTTTTTCGAGCGACTGCTGATCGGTGAAAGCGAAGCTCAGGATCATTTCGTCTTCCAGCACAGGGGACAGGTCATTCCTTTCCCGCATCAGTTTCAGCAAAAATGTAGGGGTACCGGTGGCAAACCAGTGGGGGGCAAACAGATTCTTATCGAACAGTAACAGGACTGAAAACGGGTTGTATACAAATGTTTTTCCATCCCATGAATAACCGTTGTACCAATCCCGTATCTTTTTCAAAGTTTGTTCCCCGGTTGTCTGCCCATATTCAGCTAATTGATCAATATGTTCATGGAAACAGCTTTCCAGTTCTGACTGTGTATACCCGCAAATCCCCGCATATTTTGCGTCCATCGTGATATCGTTCAGGTTATTCAGTCCGGAGAAGATGGAAACCTGTGAAATTTTGGAAACCCCGGTGAGAAAGGTGAAACGAAGGTAAGGGGAGATGCTTTTAATCACCGTATAGAAATTCCGCAGGAATTCCCGTATTTGTCTGGCCCGTTGCGGATCGTCCATGGCATCCAGGATGGCTTTGTCATATTCATCGATCAACAGGACTACCTGCTTACCGGTTTTTTCTGCTAATTCACTGACCAGGCTGGTCAGCAGATCGTTGGGATGAAGAATAAAATTAGGCAGGCTGACACCATTTCCTTCTGCTATCCGACGGATTTCAGCGACCAAAGAATTTTTAAACTCTTCCACCGACGCATTTGCCCGGCTTCCCATATCCAGCAAGATGACCGAATGAGATTCCCAACTGATTTTGTCGTAAATATGCAGGTCTTTAAACAGTTCCTTGCGACCTTTCATCATCGCTTTGATCGTGCTTAACAGGAGGGACTTTCCGAACCGTCGCGGACGTGAAAGAAAAATATACTTTCCACCTGATTCCAGTAGGCGGTGCAGATATGGAGTCTTATCGATATAAACGTAATTGTTAACGATTAAGTCCTCAAAATCCTGTATGCCAATTGGTAATTTTTTCATTGTTGCACGCTTTGTACAAAGCTACAAAACTTAAATTAAAAAACATTTTTTAACTTCGCCATCTCAACACAAGAATTAACGAATAGCTGAACAATTGAAACCTGTTCCTTTGCATATCGACCTTTTTAAAGCTGTTGCTGAAAGCGATGAGAAAGCATTTGAGCAGCTTTACAAACTTTATTTCCCGAGGCTTTACTCTTTCGCGCTGAAAATCATCAACGACAGCGATCTTGCCAAGGATACGGTGCAGAATGTTTTTATACAGTTGTGGGAGACGCGCAAGACATTCCGGCATGAACATCCTGAGGCTTTTCTCTATAAGATGGTCCGTAACGCCAGTCTGAATTACGTCAGGCATCTGAAAGTGGTGGATAACCTGAAATCAAAGATCAAAGATCAGTTATTGGGTGAAGAATTGTATTACATCGATCTGGTGGGGGATGAACCTTATCTTTTGATTGAAAAGGAATTACAGGAAAAAGTTTCCGAGGTAATGAATTCGCTGCCTGAAAAATGCCGGATCGTATTTCGCATGAGCCGGATCGAAGGATTGAAAAATCAGGAAATAGCCGACAGGCTGAATATCAGCCTTAAAGCGGTAGAAAAGCATATCTCAAAAGCCCTGGCCGTTTACCGGCAACGGTTTGGCGGTTACGTTCCCATGTCGGTGGTTCTTCTCATTCTTAAAAGATAAAAAATATGAAAAGGAAAATCGGTTTTGTATTCGCTTGGTGTATCTTTCAGACCGCGTTTGGACAGTCGGTGATTGATTATGTTGATCCGTTTATCTGCACCGCGGGCGACCACGGACAATCAGATCCGGCTGCCTGTGTACCGTTCGGAATGATCAAGCCTGGTCCCGATACGGATCCGGGTAACCACAGCGGGTATAATTATGAAGCCGGCAGGATCGCCGGGTTCTCACAAAACCGGATCGGCGGAACAGGTTGTTTGGGAGCGGGCGGAAATTTAAGGATCCTTCCCGGGATTGGCGACATGAACATACAGAGTTCTCCGGTCAGTAAGGAAAGTGAAAAGGCTTCTCCCTGTTATTATTCAGTTGAGTTTTCGAACCGCATCCTCGCGGAACTGACCGCGACGAATCAAACGGCGATCCACCGGTATACTTTTCCGGGATCCGACGATGCTTTTGTGATCGTCGACACCGGAAGCTCTTTTGCCGGGACCATATCCGCTGTGGGAGACCTTCTAGACAATCATGAGTTTAACGCGACGGTATCGGCCCGCAATGTCTGCGGCGTGGGACGATATACCGTTCATTACCATGTCTGGTGCAATAAGGAACTGCTTTTAGACCATGAAAAGGATCACCGGTTTTACTTCCGCTTCAAAACCAAAGCCGGTGAGCAAATCCTGTTTTATGTGACCACTTCACCGGTCAGTACCGGTTCGGCCAGGGCTGAATGGGAAAGTGTCACGAAGAACATGA
>CAZANK010000403.1:0-511 GCA_964486235.1 uncultured Prolixibacteraceae bacterium
AGTTTCGTGGTTTTTGGGTATTACCGGGTGATCCTGGGTGCGGTGATCCTTTTTCTGCTCTTCGGTGACGGCTTTCTGCCGGAATAAGGCGTATATCGTTCACGTGTCTTTGACTGGATAGTTCAGTGAGTTAGATATAACCAAGATATAGGAATTTTATGTATTCCGTAAAAGGAGGTATTACTACGTCCCGGCTGAAAGGCTGGAAATGCGAATTGATCCCCTGAGACTTCGCTCCGCGCTATATGTCCCGCACACTACCGATGTTACTTACATGGGACAAGTTCGCAGCCCATATACCTGATTTTACCCGATTTTTTTTAACGGATATGTTATGCGATTTTTTTCGAAAAATGTGTCCCTAAACAAGGACGAAATGTCTTTTATCTTAGTAAAGACCTTATTTAAATTTACCGATGGACCGGATAAGTAAATACTGTAGTTATAAGTCAACAGACCTCCTTGATGATGACAATTTTATTGCCTGGACGGTCAGGGGACAGAATCATGA
>CAZANK010000403.1:521-3891 GCA_964486235.1 uncultured Prolixibacteraceae bacterium
CTGGTTGATCAGGTTGTAAAAATGGCGGCGAACGCGAAACGTTCGATGCAACCCGTCAATATTTATGCGGGGAATGGCATCGTCAGGTTTCAGGTGAACCGGCGTAACAATAAAGAATCAGAACTCACCAGCTTTACCGAGCTAAAAGGCCCCAATGATTATTCAGTACCGGTGTTAAAGGTGGAAGATAAAAAAGGAATGCCTAAAGTTATTGTGTTTGGGTATGCATGTCATGCTACAGTTTTGGATGGTTATCAATGGTCGGGCGATTATCCGGGATTTGCGCAATTGGAATTAGAGAATAACTATCAAGGCGTAACGGCCATGTTTTTTCAAGGTGCCGGAGGCGATCAAAATCCGTTACCCCGTCGAACAATTTCGCTTGCCAGGCAATATGGCAAAGAACTGGCTTCGGCTGTTGAGTGTGTCCTTCATGAGAAAATGAACAAACTTTCGTCCAAATTAGGGACAGCCTATTCTGAAATAGGCCTGAAATACGCTAAATCGAAGTATTCGGTGAAAGAACAACTTTCCAAAGTGGTAGAGGGAACTTCCGATTATCCTGATTATCTGAAACGTAATACTAAATTCATACTCGACAAACTTGAGGGAAGAGAAGACTTGAACACTTCATCTTATCCATATCCTGTTCAAGTCTGGACCATAGGAGAACAACTCGTAATTGCATTAGGAGGTGAACTGCTGTCAGGCTATGCCATTCGATTAAAAAAAATGTTTGGTCAACACATTTTTGTTTTGGGTTATTGTAATGATGTACCTGGCTACATTCCTACAGCAAAAGTACTGGAGGAAGGTGGTTATGAAGGGTCACGGCCACCAATATTCCCGTTATTATGGGCACCAGATATTGAAGAAACTATTGTTAATGAAGTATCCCGGCTGGTTCCATTCGTTTGGTGAGTCCTTGACCCCGTGGTGACCGGATTATCGGGATTCAGTTCCATTTTGAAGCCACAGCCGCCACGATCGGCAGCATGGTCGATAATGCCGGCGAAGAACTGGAAAATGCCGGCATGTACGTCCGGACAAAATCAGAGATACTGAACGGCCTTCACCTTGCCGGTCAAAACAATGAAATCATGTTATCCCTGCTGGATAAACTGAGCCGCTTAATACCGTAATATCAAAGTCAAACCTGCTGACGGGCATTCCAGGGTTCGATCCGGTGCAGCTTTTTCTTTTCAAGGGCCCGGTAGCAATCGGGCAGGTCAAAGGTTTTCAGCACGCCAGGCAACAGGGTGGACAGCGGCCAGGCATAATGTTCCTCTTCGGCGATGTCGCTGTAACTGACAGGCGCATTTTTCAGGGTAACCTGCACAACTGCATCCGACAATAACGCGGCAAACGTGGCCGGGATTGAACCCCTGCCTTTCCCCACGAGGTGAATTTCTTCATGCCCGTTCGCCCGGATCCAGTCTATCACACGCAGCACGTCAAAGGTTTTTTGTCCCACGTAAGGTTCATCCAGCATGATACTGTGAACGGCATAAAAATAGTCGCTCCCGTAAGGCGCGTCAAAATTCATTCCGCACGTGTTGGGCAGCGATTCGCCAATACCCCTCACGTCACAGGCAAAAAAAGCAGCATCCGGTTCCGCGTCGCTCAGTTCTTTCAGGAACGCCTCCTTCCGTAATTCATCATCGGCCGACAAGTCTGACACGTAAAGGATCGCCCGTTTCGTTCCCTGAGGCGGGCGCGAATAAAGGGGATTGTCATCCAGCCGGTAAACCGGCGCGAAAATGCCCGGTTCGGTCTCCACGGCATACGTCGCCGCCTGCTTTTTGGGGTATAACCGTTCCCTGGAAGGCCGCAGTATCCGGTAGTCCGGCACACCCCTGACTGAAGGAAGCCTTAACGTGTTGGTGACGGCTTGCTTTAGTTCTTCGTCATCCTGAATTTTTCTTTCTTTTTGAAGCGCTTCGGAAAGCTGCCTGGTGAAAGAAAACACGGTGCGTGCACCTGATTTTCCAACCTGACCACGCGGGGTACACCACAACGTTTCCGCCTTCTCCAGCGTTAACGCAGGTTCCGCCTTGACCTCCGGGTTTTTCGTCACACGGTTAAAGCAGTTGTACATCGCCTCGCGGTTTTCCTGCGAGTACCCATGATACCCGGAGCCGATAAAAACCTGAATGTTTTCTTCCGCGCCAAGAAGCCGGTAAAGCTGTTTCAACCGCGCAAATGACTCTTCCAGGCCTCTCACATCGAAAAAGTCCTTCTCCTGGCCCAGCAGGATCACCGGTTTAGGCGCCATGGCAGCGATAAAATCGGAATGATCGAGCCCCAGTTGAAGCGCACAGCGGGGACATTGTTCCGTGTCGGCGGGTAGTTCGTTCTCCATATTGTGACGGAACGTGGTGACAAAGCAGCTTGGAGCAGCCATGGTAAAACGCGGTTCCACACCACACAGCCACGTCGCCTGGGTGCCCCCGCCCGAGTTTCCGGTCACCCCAAGATGACGCGGATCCACTTCCGGACGTGTAAGCAGGTAGTCGACCGCCCTGATCCCGTCCCACGCAAACCAGGTACTCAAAGATCCTCCTGTGAGAAACAGTTGATTTCCGGCGTGCAGGTGTTCCTGTACGCCGATCCCGTAATGCGAACGGTTTTCACCGGTAAGGTATTGGATCCGTTCACCTTGTCCAAGCGGATCGTAAATCAGGACAATGTACCCCTGTAGGGCCAGACCCTGCGCAAACGACTGGTAGGCAGGCTCGGCCTTGCCCACATCGCTGTGCCCGCATGTGCCCACCACCGCCGGCAACGGGAAATTCCGTCCTTTGGGAAGATACAGGTTTGCGGTGACCGGAAATTCAGGCCGGCTTTCGAAGATGACCTTCTCAATGGTATAGGTATCGCGTTCAAGGGTTCCGGTAATACGGTCATTCAGAGGAGTTTTCTCAGGCCAGGGACCAAAACACATTTGAATTTTCTCCCGGACATTCCGCACATACGCTTCGGCATCCCGTTTGGAACGAAGCGCCCGTCGCCGTTCATTGCCTGCTTCTTCAATTTTCCGGACCCGCCCGGTGAAATATTCCTGCACCATGCGGGGAAAACGGTTCAGGGGCTCCAGTTGCGGAGCCGCCCCCGGATCAGCTTGCGATGCCTTTTGCCCGGGATACGCGGCCATCCCAAACGAAAGGGAACTGAGGCTTATGCCTGTGATCCCTGCAGACTTTAGAAAACTCCGGCGGTCACTTTTCATCGTTTTATTAATCTGTGCATGGATCATAATCTTCCAGGATCACACGCTTTACCGCTTCCAGGTAGCCGAACCCGTTGAGCATGTCGGGCAGCAGGTAACTGCCTTCCACCCACTCGTTCCAGGCGTTGATGGTGATCAGTT
>CAZANK010000404.1:0-3879 GCA_964486235.1 uncultured Prolixibacteraceae bacterium
AAGCAACAGGGTGTATTTTTTTAGTTGTTTCATATTATGTCATTTTTAAAGGTCAAAATGCTCTTCTTGGTTCACAGTGACTGGTAACCTTCCCGGGTCAGCTTGCTCCCAAGATAAATCTCCACCCAAACCTGGGTGGCACTTGTCGGCACCGTAATATTGGGAGAATAAGTATAATCTTCCGTGTTCACCGCACCTGTCATGAGCAGCTTTCCTCCTTCCGAAGGCGCTTTATCGTAGATGATCACCACGTATTTGTAAACGGTCAACACTTCGGGATCAATTACTTTGACGGTTACAGTAACTGTTTTTGTACTGGAATAGTCAAAATTTTCCGGAACATTGATGTCTTCAAAAGTGGTCGCTTTCTTGGCAATGTCTTCCGCTTTCTCTTTCACGCAGGAGGTGACACTCAGCAAAAAAGTTAAAATCAAAATGATGTTCGCTATCTGCTTCATAGTTAATCGGGTATTTTCATCAAAGATACCATTCTATTTTGGAAATTCATTACGCTCGGCGCCACCTTTTAGCAAACAGACCACCTGATTGAGCAAACTTGGTCGTGGGGATGACGAAAAATAACGGCTATACATTCTCTTTTTGAAAAATGGCGGGAACCGTCCGGAGAATGATCCACAAATCGATGAAAAAAGAATAGCGGCTTTGGGCAATCTGGGCGTATTTGTTATCCAGTTGTTTGCGTTCTTCGGGCGACATCTTTTTGGATTTTCCGCGTGCTTCCACCTGCCACAGACCGGTAATCCCGGCCGGTCCTAAGAAACGTTCCGACCAATCGTCGGTGGTCAGCAATTCGGCTTCGTAAAGGGGGAGGGGCCGGTTACCCACGACCGACATATCGCCTTTCAAAACATTGATAAACTGCGGGAGCTCATCGATACTCAGCTTGCGGATGATTTTACCGACCTTCGTAATCCGCGGATCATCTTCCAGTTTCAGAAAAGTCACGTTCTTTTCCTTCTTCTTGCTTTCCAGGTAGTTTTCTTCGGTGATCACCACTTCATCGCCGATCAGATAGGGGAATTGATGGTCACGCAGCAGAACTTCATCCGGTAACATTCCCGGAACTGCCGGATCGTCTTCCGATTGCCGGTATTGGTTTAAATGGGCCAGTTCCAGAAGCCGGCGGTCGGCATCCTGGTACATCGACCGGAGCTTGTAGAAATCAAAGATTTTATAGTCTGCGCCGACTCTTTTGGAAGCATAAAAAACACTTCCCTTTGACTCCAGCCTGATGGCCAACATCGCGATCAAAAGCACGGGGGCAGAGAACAATAAACCGATCAGGGCAACCACGATGTCGAAGGTGCGTTTCAGAAACGGAATCCGGTATGTCTGGTAAATGGCTTCCGTATCTTTGGAAGCCGGGGTCTTAAGCTTTTCTTTTAATTCGGTCAGGATCTCAATTCTTCTTATCAGCCGCTCGGGCTTGACCGGCCTGGCGAAAAGATCATCGATGCCAAGCTGCAATGCTTTTCTTATCTCTTCCCGCGTAAACCGTTCTCCAACAATCAGAAATGGGGTGGAATGCTGTGACCCATATTTTTTCTTACAGAAACGGAAGAAGTTGATCGCGTTACTTTCCGGTATTTTAGATTCGCATAAAACGGCGTCGGGGTTTCCTCCTTTATCGAACCACCTCTCTGCTTGTACGGGCGATCGGAGCGAAAACACGTTCATCCCTGGTCTGGTAAGCAATTCCGTGAGTTGTTGGTCATGTCCGATATAAAGAATCTGCATGATGAATCAATTTTTTACCTTCCGCTTATTCGCCAAGCGCTTTTTCAATCCTGACCAACAGTTCTTCCGGATTAAAGGGTTTGGAGATGTAATCCGCGGCACCTTGCCTCAAACATTCAACCCGGTCCTGGCTGCTTTCCCTACCGCTGAGTATAATCACCGGAATTTCGCTGAAAACGCCGCTTTCCTTGATTACCTGTAAAAACTTCATCCCGTCCATCTGCGGCATTTGAATATCCGTCAGAATCAGATCAGGGATATTGCCCTGTTGTATCCATTCGATCGCTTCCAGCCCGTTACTTTTTAAAATGACGTCATAGCGTGACTTCAAAATCTGCTTCAGCAACGTCAGCAATTGAATTTTATCATCAACCAGCAGAATCGTCTTCATTGGCACCGGATTCTTTTTTCTTTTAAAGTTACAATTAAACGCACAAATATGGCTATTTTTTTATTACGAAATCTTTTCATAAGATTTTATTTTTAGCCGCGGATCCCCGGGATTGCCGATTTCTGTTTTTTCATTCAACCAGTACCCGGCAAGTTTGTTATTCCCTCTTTCTATTCGTATTCCTGGCTGATGCAATTTTCAAATATTGAATCAAAAAAAAGATTGACTTTTGACGCAGCCTCTTTTTGTACGGACTGCATGGTTCCGGGCAGGAACCCGGGGGGCGTGCCGTCAATTTGCTGAAAAACGAACCGGCGGCTTTTACCGGGATGAGGTTCATTTGTCGATTCATACAAATTTTCCATCCAAAGGTAACCCGAAGTGAGTAATAATTGTTAAATTTGCAGGAATCAATACGTTAAATCATGCTTGCTGTAAACGGAATATACGATGGTAAATCGGTTTTAATAACCGATAAAATCAACGAAAGGAAAAAATTCAGGGTTGTAGTAACTTTCATCGAAGAACTGGATCAATCAGACAATGATATGCGGCATTTTTCTGCCCAAACAAACGGGTTGGATTTTTGGAATAATGAGCGAGAAGACCTTTACCAAGACTATTTGTTTCCAAAAGTGGAAAAGAAATGAAAACAGGTGATATTATTCTGATTCCCTTTCCATTTGCAGAATTGACAAACAAAAAGGTTAGGCCGGCAGTGGTTATCGCTGAAACACATGACAAGTATAAAGATATCATAGTATCTGCTGTAAGCTCCGTTGTCCCGGCCCGGCCCTCGGATATGGAAATAATCATAGAACCCAATAAGGATAACGGTTTACGGGTCAGATCAGTAATAAAAGTCGATCGAATCGTAACGCTGAAGCGCGAGGATAAAATTGCAGATTTAGGGAAACTATCAAAACAGGGGGTGTCTACATTCAAAGATGCACTTATCCATATGATAAAATAAGAGGCAAGACATGCCATCTTCTACTTGTATATCTGTAGCGCCGGAGCTTTGATTTTGCTCTGCCTGAACGACACAGCCGAACGGACGGTCCGGTCTTTTAGGGTGAAAAGCATGAAAATCGTTGTTGAAAAACACCCACGCGTCCGTGTCTTTATTTTTACCAATTATAAATTGCAGTTTTCCTTCAAAATTGTTATCTCCGCATTGCAAAAAAACCGACTTTCTGCTTACCTTTGTTTGCACTTTGAGCGGTCGAAATGGATAATCTGATTCAAATACATCAAACCTTGATCGGGAATCACAGCGAAACCATCAGGCGGGAGCTGATCCGGGAGGTAGACTGGAGCCATCGAATGATTTGCGTCAAGGGTTTCCGGGGTGTTGGTAAAACCACGTTTCTTCTCGATTTGATCCGGGAAAAGTATCCCGACGACAAATCGTGTCTGTATGTGAATCTGAATAATTTCTATTTCACGAAGCGAAAGGTGTTCAGCTTTGCCGATGAATTTTATAAAAAAGGGGGTAAGGTACTGGTGCTGGACCAGATCCACAAATATCCGGAGTGGGCCGAAGAATTGCGGGCCTGTTACGACGCCTTTCCGGAATTGACGATCATTTTTTCTGCGTCGCCGGTTCTCCGGGTCATTGAAGGAAATGAGCAATTAAAAGACATTGTGAAAGTCTATCATCTGGAAGGGCTTTCCTTCAGGGAGTTTTTGAATTTTAAGGGGAATTTCCGGTTTAGGCGCTATACGCT
>CAZANK010000405.1:0-3868 GCA_964486235.1 uncultured Prolixibacteraceae bacterium
AAGAATATTCAGCCGCAATCGCGCTATGTGCAGGATGCGGCCTACATCCGGTTAAAAAACCTGACCCTGAACTATAATCTTCCGCCAATGTGGACGAATAAAGTCGGGCTTAACAGAGCGCAAATTTATTTCTCCGGAATGAACCTGTGGGAAACTACAAAAATGCATAAACCGCTGGACCCTGAAAGTACTTACACGGTAGAACAGGAATATTTTCTGCAGCGCATTTTTACATTAGGCATGAAAGTCACATTCTAAAATGAAGAAAATGAAAAAGAACACGATAAAAATTGGGTTGTTTCTTTTTGCAATCCTGATCATCTCCGGTTGCAACGATGGTTTTCTGGAAAGATATCCGCTTGACTCCATTAGCAGTGAGACCTTCTGGAACACAGAAAATGACCTGATGGTCTACAACAACAGCTTGTATGATTTGGCTAGAGATGATAAGAACGTACCCATGATGATGGGACATAGCTCCGGATCTAGCAGCCATACTTACAGTATATGGTATCAGGATGAATTTTCCGACAACATCACGACAATAAACACGCGGCATCTGTACTACAAACAAGTAAGGGCAGGGTTACATTCAATCCCTTCTGAATCTACCATATATGGATATCATGGTTGGGATTTCGTCCGCGCCTGTAATGTTGGTCTTGATCATTATGACAATGCAGATATTTCAGACGAGATAAAAAACAAATACAAATCCGAAGCCCGTTTAATGAGGGGCTGGTTTTACGCCGAAAAAGTATCGAAATTTGGAGATGTCCCCTGGGTGGAACATGAACTGAACATTGATTCGGAAGAATTGTATGCAGAAAGGACTTCAAGAGAAACTGTCATGGAAAATGTACTGGCCGACCTTAATTTCGCTTGCGAATACCTGTCTGAAGATTGGGGCGATGGACGAGCCCCGGGGCGGTTACATCGATGGTGTGCGTTAGCGGTTAAGGCCAGGGTTTGCCTGTTTGAAGGAACCTGGAGAAAATATCACGGGGGCGCAAATCCCACGATGTGGCTGCAGGAAGCCGCAGATGCCGCGAAAGAATTAATTGAAAACGGCCCCTATCATCTGTACAGCACGGGCGACCCCTATCATGACTATAATGCTTATCAGCGCATGACCAGTCTTGACGGGAATTCAGAAGTGATTTACTGGAGAAAATACGAATCGGGGACGTATATGAACCACGTGGTCAACTACCATAAGAAGTACCAGGGTGGCGCCACAAAAAGCATGGTGGAGGATTATTTATGTACTGATGGATTGCCGATTACGCTATCTTCTTTGTATAAAGGAGATGCCAAAATTGAAGATGTGTTCGAAAACCGTGATCCCAGGTTACGGCAAACCGTTTTACATCCCGATGATCAGCCTTATTACAATTATGACAACAGTGCCGCCTATACTTATCCCCGCTTTACCGGAATGACGGGCGGTTTGCCAAGTTTAACGGGATACCATCTTATAAAAAACTGGGATGCGGTTGCATCAGTGGCGGCAATGGGAACTTCGATCACGCCGGCCATTCAGTTGCGTTTTGGGGAAGTTCTGTTAAACTATGCTGAAGCCAAAGCTGAATTGGGGACGATTACGCAGACTGATCTGGATATGAGTATTAATAAATTGCGTGACCGGGTCGCCATGCCCCACATGACCCTTGGCAATATCCCGGTTGACCCCCGGTATGAGGATGATGGCGTTTCTCCTGTAATTGTTGAAATCCGCCGCGAGCGCAGAATTGAGTTATTTATGGAAGGATTCCGTTACAATGACCTCCGGCGCTGGAAACAGGGTAAAAAACTCGAAATACCCAGTATGGGAATCCTCTGGGACGATGCAGCCAAAATACGTTACAAAGGCGCAAAGGTGACTTCGGCAATTGATGCTTCAACAGGAAAACCCTATATCCTGGTTTACTCCGGCACCGAGTTTGCTACTCCGGTGTTCGATGAAAACAAACACTATTTGTGGCCTGTTCCGCTTAGCTCCATTTCACAAAACCCGAATTTAGGACAGAATCCGGGTTGGGAATAATGACTGAACTGTCTCAGAAGATCAGTTACTGTCCTGAATACAGGAAGGAACCTTCTGAGACAGTTTCTTTGCGCAGAAAATATTGGCTTCGTTTCTCCGGAGCAAGGAATCAATATTAGACAGATTCGTTGAAAACTTTAACTCCTTTTGTATCCGATATGAATCTAAGCAGAATCGAATTTTTCGTTGCGGTTTTAATGATTAACCTGTTTTTTTTGCACAGGCCTTGCGAGAAACAGTCTTCACCGCATTGGTATAAAGGAAGCCTTCATACGCATTCGCTTTGGAGCGACGGAGATGCTTTCCCTGAAATCGTCGCGGATTGGTACAAGTGGCATGGGTACCATTTTGTGGCCATGTCAGATCATAATTCCATTCAGCAAAAAGAAAAGTGGGTGAATGTTTCCGGAACGGCTGTCCTGCTGCAGGCATTTGAAACGTATCAGTCTAAATTCGGAAAAGACTGGGTTGAATGCAAAAAAGACACCGGCGGGGTTCAGGTGAGGTTAAAAACCATCGGGGAATACAAACCGGTTCTTGAGGAAAAGGATCAGTTTCTGATCATTCCTTCCGAAGAGATCAGCGACCGTTTTGAGGGCAGACCGATCCATTTGAATGCCGTCAACCTTCAGGAATTGGTCCGCCCCCAGAAAGGTCAGAGCGTGGCGGATGTGTTGCAACGCAACATGGATGCAGTGATCAGGCAGGGAGAGGAACTGAATGTTCCGGTACTGGTACAGATTAATCATCCTAATTATAAATATGCCCTTACCGTACAGGATATAACGGTATTGGAGAATGCCCGCTTTATGGAGATACACAACGGGTACTCGCCAAATCATAATGAAGGCGATTCCATACACCCGGGAACGGAAGAAATGTGGGACCAAATGAATATTGCATTCTTAAAAAAAGGCAAGCAGCTCCTGTATGGTGTGGCGTCTGACGACAGTCATCATTTCCAGGTTTTTGATAACGGAAAAGCTAATCCCGGACGTGGATGGGTGATGGTGCAGGCTGACAGGCTCACTCCGGGATCGTTGATAGAAGGAATGCTTAGAGGCAATTTTTATGCTTCGACAGGTGTTACCTTGAAAGAAACAGGCTTCAAAAATAACCAACTAAAAATTTCTGTGGAAAAAGAACCCGGAGTGCAATACCGGATTCAGTTTATCGGGTGCAGGGTACACGATAAAGAAACAACGGTATTGATGGAAACAGCAGGGTCGGAAGCTGTATTTAAGCTGACAAATGATATCCTCTTTGTAAGGGCGAAGATCATTTCCGACAAGTTGAAAGAAAATCCGACTCTCGAAGGTGAATGTGAGGTGGCATGGAGCCAGCCGATAATGGAAAAGAAATGAGTTTGAGTGATACATGAAGAACGAAAAAACAAAGATGAACTCAAAAACGATTAAAAATCAATATTCCGGCGTGATCTTAGACCGTTTGTTTAAAAGCTTATTAAGGGATGGACGAAACACCTGGAATTTCGGAACGATTGTAATCATCCTGTTGTTGAATACCTGTACAAACAGTCATACTGCCAGATGCCAGGAGAGAAGGAATACCCCGTCGGGCCTGACGGGTGTTCATGAATGGGTTGACCAACACTTCGCAAAAGGCAAAATTCCTCCATTTTCATTTACATACGGAGGGAAAAGTTCTGACAATTTTATTGCGGGTTGGCAATTCAGTGCCGACAATTTGAAACCTGATAAACCAGATGTTAATGAGTCAGTTTACACCTATACGGATACAAAGAGCGGCCTTGCGGTAAAATGTGTTGTCACCTGGTATAATGATTTTCCGGCTGTGGAG
>CAZANK010000406.1:0-3846 GCA_964486235.1 uncultured Prolixibacteraceae bacterium
GCTGATCGGGTTTAATGAACCTGGCTCACAACTGAACTCCAAAACCCGTCTGGTCCTGATGGACACATCGACGAAACAGGATTTGGCCAAACAGTTTGGCGGGCTCATCCATGTTCCCACGCGGGCGATCACGATGGGCCTGGATAACATCATGAAGGCCAAGAGGATAATCATGCTGGGTTTTGGAGAAGCAAAGGCCGACATTCTGAAAAAAACCATCGAGGGACCGGTTACCGAGCAGGTGCCTGCCAGCTATCTGCAATTACACAGCAACGCCACAATCTATCTGGATTTGGGTGCGGCCATGCATCTTACCCGGGTCAGAACACCCTGGATGGTCGACACTTGCGACTGGAGTTCCAGCAAGCTGGTCCGCAAAGCCGTGGTCTGGCTTTGTCAGCAAACCGGCAAATCGATCTTAAAGCTGACGAACAATGATTATATCACCAACGGCTTAACCGATCTCATTTCGGACAAAGGTTCGGCCTATTCCCTGAATATCAAAGTATTCAACGACCTGCAGCACACGATTACCGGATGGCCGGGCGGCAAACCGAATGCCGACGACACATACCGTCCGGAGCGGCAGTCGCCGGGGAAAAAACGGGTGGTCATTTTCAGTCCCCACCCTGACGATGATGTCATTTCGATGGGAGGCACGCTGATCCGGCTGGTCGAGCAAAAACATGATGTTCACGTGGCGTATCAGGTGTCGGGAAATATCGCGGTCTCCGACGAATATGCAAACCGTTTTGTTTCGTTCCACAACTCCTACACCAATTTCTATGATCCGGAAAATAAGCGGCAGAAAGACCAGTATGAAAAGACCATGACTTTCCTGAGCGGTAAAAAAGAAGGCGAGAAGGATATCCCCGACGTACGTGCACTGAAAGGTCTGATCAGAAGGATGGAAGCGATCGCTGCCTGTCAGTACGCAGGCGTGAAGCGCGAGCATGTGCATTTCCTGGACCTGCCCTTTTATGAAACAGGAGAAGTCCAGAAGAAACCGATTGGCTTGGAAGACGTTGACATCATTAAAGAATTCCTCCGGGAAATAAAACCCCATCAGATTTTCGCTGCCGGCGATTTGTCTGACCCCCATGGCACCCACCGTGTTTGTCTCGATGCCATCTTGTACGCGATGGAAGAAGTGAAAGAGGACGATTGGATGAAAGGCTGCTGGCTGTGGCTTTACCGTGGCGCCTGGCATGAATGGGATATCGACGAGATCGAGATGGCCGTTCCGATCAGTCCGGAAGAACTCTACAAAAAAAGGGAAGCCATTTTCAGACACCAGTCGCAAAAAGAAGGAGCCATGTTCCCGGGTGACGATGCCCGTGAATTCTGGCAACGTGCAGAGGACAGAAACCATGCTACCGCCGCGTTGTATAACCAGTTAGGGATGGCCGAATATGAAGCCATGGAAGCATTTGTGCGTTATTATCCGTAGCCGGCGCCTTCTCTTTTTTGCAACGAAACGATTGTTATAAAGATTTCACTATGCGCTCAACCCTATTCATCCTGCCTTTTTTCGTTCTTTTTCATTTTATGGCTTATGCTGCATTTCCCAAACACGAATTTCGTGCCGCGTGGGTCGCTACCGTGAACAACATCGACTGGCCTTCGAGACCGGGCCTGGGTATTACGCAGCAGAAGCAGGAGGCGGTCACGATGCTGGACATGCTTCAGCAAAACGGGATCAACGCAGTCATTTTCCAGGGACGCCCGGCGGGCGATGCGTTTTATCCGTCAACGCTGGAGCCCTGGTCGCGTTACCTGACCGGAACGCCCGGCAAAGATCCGGGATACGATCCCCTGGCATTTTGGATTGACGAATGTCACAAACGATGCATGGAATTTCATCTGTGGTGTAATCCGTTCCGGGTAGCCCAGCACGACCATGAACCGTTAGCCTCCGGTCACGTTGCCTTCCGGCATCCGGAGTGGATTGTAACCTACGGGGGAAAACTGTATTTTAATCCCGGCCTTCCCGAAACCCGGGC
Organism: uncultured Prolixibacteraceae bacterium; assembly: GCA_964486235.1. Taxonomy (GTDB): domain Bacteria; phylum Bacteroidota; class Bacteroidia; order Bacteroidales; family Prolixibacteraceae; genus JBCFBK01. The sequence goes on from CAZANK010000406.1 coordinate 2,004, forward strand.
GTTCATTGCCGAAGTGGTGAGGGATGTCGTGAGCCGTTATGACGTGGATGCGATTCACTTCGACGATTATTTTTATCCTTATCCGGCAGCAGGAACGCCTTTCCCGGATCTGACGACTTACCGCCAGTACCCGGGCAACTTCAAACCCGGACAGCTAGACGACTGGCGGCGGAACAATGTCGATGAGACCATCCGCCTGTTAGCGCAGGTGATCAAAAAGACCAAACCCTGGGTGAAATTCGGCATCAGTCCGTTTGGCGTTTGGCGGAACATGGCCGACGATGTGAGGGGCTCCGCAACAAGGGCCGGAATAACCAGCTATGACCACCTGTATGCCGACATCCTCAAATGGCAGCAGAACGGATGGATCGATTACGTCCTTCCCCAGCTTTACTGGCATATCGGTCATCCGTCAGTGAATTTTGAATTGTTGTGCCACTGGTGGAACAGCAACCGGTTTAACCGGGCGCTGTACATCGGACAGGCCTTGTACAAATCGGAACGTCACGCCAGTGTGCCGGAATGGAGGCAACCGGGCCAACTGCCACGCCAGGTCAGGGTGATGAGACAGATCAAAGGAATTAAGGGCGGCGCCTTTTACAGCGCCAAACACCTGCAACGGGACCTGATGGGGTTCCAGGACAGCCTCCGGCAAAACCTGTATGCCTATCCGGCGCTGGTTCCGCCCATGACATGGATTGACAACAAGCCGCCCGACAAGCCGGCGCGTGTGCGGAAAAGGGGGCAGGAAATACGGTGGAAGGCCAAACGAACAAAAAATGAAATGGACCGCGCTGTCCGTTTTATCGTCTATAAAACCAGGGAAGGCGAAACATTCAATCCTGATGATCCACGGTCTGTGTTGCTCGTTACTTCGTCAAGGCGAATTAAACTTGAAAAAAGCGCCGGGAAAGAAGAGAATTATCAATTCAGGGTTTCCGCGATCGACCGGCTTAACAACGAGAGCAAGATTTCAAAACCCCTGAAGATGAAATGGTAATGAAGATCGATTGTTTTATCGCGTGGGGCGGGCAGCAGGAGACCCGGCAAACCATCCTGCAATTGCGGCAGTCAGGGCTTTCCGGATCCATCTTCGTAATCAGTCCGGTTCAGGCTCACTTTCAGGATGCCGGCACCCTGGTCACGCGCATACCGTACGCAACCGGAAGCATCAAGCAGATCGCGGCCAATCTCAGGGAAGCGTACGCGCTCATCGCCTTACGCGGTACAACGCTGGAGTTAGGGCAGTTTGCACTGGAGCGGATGGCCGGAGTTGCCCGCGACACCGGGGCAAGTATGGTGTACAGCGACTACCTGGAGGTCAGGGAGGGCCAGTGTCTGGACCACCCGGTCATTGACTGGCAGCCGGGAAGCCTGCGCGATGATTTCAATTTTGGGCCGGCCCAGTTATTCCGGAGAGACGTGCTGTCGCAATACCTGACCGAAGTCGGCGAATCCTGGGATCACGCAGGATTTTATGCCCTCACACTATTCGCTTCCCGCCTGGGCGATGTGGTCCGGATTCCTGAACCGCTGTTCACGATGCGGGAGACCGACACCCGTTTGCCGGGCGAAAAACAATTCGACTACGTCGCCGCCTCGGCCCGTGAAAAGCAGGTTGAAATGGAAGAAGCCTGCACGATCCACCTCAAAAAAATTGGCGCCTTTTTAAGTCCCCCGTTCAAAGAAGCTGAATTCCCGGGAAGTTTCCCGGTCGAAGCAACGGTCGTAATCCCTGTCCGAAACCGGGAGAGAACCATTGGCGATGCGGTGAACTCGGCCCTGATGCAGAAGACCCGGTTCCCTTTTAACCTGATCGTGGTGGATAACCATTCGACCGATG
>CAZANK010000407.1:0-3814 GCA_964486235.1 uncultured Prolixibacteraceae bacterium
CATGGTCCAGTTCAGCCCATCCGATGAATATGCCGCACAATATGCGTAATTTCTGCGATATGATTCAGAAAACCTGAATTTAGATTTTAGCCTGTTGATTACTTCTTTGCTGAAACCGTCTTTAGCCCCGATTGCCTTATAGCGTTTGGCCGGATCAGGTTCCATCTTATCGAAGATGAAACTTGGACTGTGGAAGTCGAAAAGATTGATCTTATTGGTTTGGCCTGCCAGTCCGAGTTCGGGTTTTTGCCAGTTGATCCCGTCAGGTGATTCGGCATAACAGGTCTCCTTGTAGACGTTGTACCACATTCGAAACTGTCCGGTATTTTCATCCCTAAGAACAGTCCCGTAGATGCCCGCGTACGGGGTCCTTACCCCTTCGTTTTCAAAGCACTCCCAGGGTTTATCGCTCTCCAGTACCGGGTGTTCCGGCTTTTGGGCGGCATGGCATTTTCGTGTTACACCCGATTTGTAAAAAATCATTACATCATCCGCGAAGATTTGCTTTTCGCCTTTTTGAATGAGCGGGGTACTTCCTGTTTTTTGTTCTCCCGGAGGGGTATTTACAGACGAAGCCCATAAGGGATTTGCCAACAAACCGCCGGTTAATCCCATTCCTACCCCGTTCAGGATGAATTTTCTGCGTGTCAAGCCATTTCCCATCGTTTCCCGAATTATTTTACCGTTGTCCCATTTGTTTTAACCGGGCTTCAGCCTCCCGCCATGAAACTTCATGGGGTAACCGTTTGCCTGCCGAAGCGACTACTGCCACAATCCCCGCAGCTTCACCCATTGCCACGGCATTCCCGGTAACCCGGTAACTCGAATGCGCAATGAAATCGCCGCTGATGCAGCGGCCTGCCATCATGAGTCCCTCTACATCTTTAGCAATCAGCGCCCGCAAGGGAATTTCATAAGGCTTTGCCGTGATTTCATTTCCCGGGTTATGAACTCCCTTTGCAAGCTGATGGATATCCACCCCGAAATTAACACGGGCAATGCCATCTTCAAACGTGGTCCCCGCCGCAATATCTTTCTCCGAAATCGTATAAAGCCCATGGATACGGCGTCCTTCGCGGATGCCGATTTGCTCGGCCGAGGCCACCACCTGCAGACCATCCCAAACTCCTTCCAGGCTACGCAGCCCCCTGGCAATCGTAAACACTTCACGCCGCCCGTGGATGGTAGCAGCGGTCATGGCATCGGTATCATAAGGTTTTACGCCGTATTCATGGTTGACCATCATCAGGATCAAATTGTCGCGGACATGAAACAGTTTGGCCACATTGTAGGAGGGCTCGATGCCGGCACGCCGGACTTCCGCTTTAAAGTTCCTGTTCGGCTCGCTGCGCCACAACTGGTCTCCGCCATAAAAGCAGATATATTTTCGCAATTGGGTTACATCGCGGACAACAGCCAGCGCGTTCATCGTCAGCGGCTGGCATAATCCGTCGCCGGGACGGCCAATATCCCATTTACAGCCCGAAAGGGCGCCGAGGTCGCCGTCGCCGGTGGCATCGATAAAAACTTTGGCCCGCCAGGCCTCGCGGCCCGCCTTTGATTCGGTGATGATGGTCGTCAGCCGGTTTTTATCCTTATAGGCTGCAGCGAGCTGCGTTTTTAACCGGAGTTTCACGCCTGCCTCCACGAACATATCTTCCAGAAGCAGCTTCATCTCGTCGGGTTCATACACAAAGTTATCTTTGTCGGTTCCCCGGCGCGCACCGCGTTCGTCAAGCCTGTAGCGGATTTCCTGTGCGATACCGGGTTTATCGATATCGAAAATCCAGGTCAGCAGCCCGGCCGTCCAGGTACCGCCCAAGCAGCCGTTCACTTCGAAAAGCCGGACACTGGCCCCTGCACGGGCCGCCGTGACGGCGGCCGCAATTCCCGCCGGGCCGCCTCCGCAAACAATGACATCCACTTCGTCCTTGACCGGTATTTTCCGGGCCGGTTCCGAAAATGAAGACGGGTTGCCCGAATTTTGCGCATATACCTGATTTTCCGGCCACAGAAGCGGCAAAGCTGCTACCACTGCTGCTGTACCGATAAATTTCCGGCGGTTAATTTCTGCTGATTGATGTTTAATATTTTTTGAGTTCATCTGTTACTTTTCAATAATTTTATAACTAATTAATAATGATGAAGGTCTTTGAGAAATGAAGACTTCAAATCCGTCCGTTAGCTCCTTCCCTGTCTTTTGCACGCTAATTTTATAATCTTCATAAAATAACTCATAAATTGCTTTTTTATCAAGCCCGTGAAGTCTTATTTTATAAGTATCATCCATACAGTCCTCCCTTCGAAATACTAAAATAATTCCATCCTTTTGTTCCGGTCTATCCAACTGATATGCTAACCAAGCTCTGTCTTTTAAGAAATTGTCTGTTCCTGTTAGAGGATAATAGTCTCCACAGTAATACGGACGAAGCCTCTTAAAATCCTGAATATACTTCTGCATTTCGACTTGAGAACAGTCACTGCTGTTTATGTCCCAGTTTAACACCATAGAACTGCTCATATTTGACCAAAAATAATACGGTGACCTAACCCAGTTACCGGTGCCATGAAGCGGCAGATAAAAATTCAACCCATATGTATTATCCTGACTGCCATTCTGTTCAGTATATCCATGATAATCTGTTCTCCAAAGAGGTGAACTCCGGGATACTGTTTCAAAATCGATTCGACGGCCACCGCTTGCACAATTATCGATGATGAGATTGGGGAACCGGACAAGAAGAGAATCCCAGAATGCATATAACCCTTCAATATGCCTGATTTCCGTGATTCCAATTCGTTGTGGTGCGTCGGATTCTTCCCAATAGGGCATCGGATCCATATTGAAGTCCTGACGGTAAATATCAATTCCTTCTTCTTTAATTAATTCCGAGATATGGTCAGTTACCCAAGAGAGTGCCTCCTTATCTCCAAGGTTTAACAACCTGGTAACTGAATTCGTCTTTCCTATCAGCCATTCAGGATGATCATTGTAGAGAAGTGTCCCTTTACGAACACGTTCGGGTTCAAACCATAAAAGAAATTTAGCACCAACCTCGTGTGCTGCGTCAGAAACCGGTTTTAATCCATTCGGGAAGTTTTTCTTATTGACAACCCAACTTCCGGTATCAACCCAGCGTCCGTTGTTTATATACCATCCTGCATCAATCCAAAAAACTTCCGGCACAATATTAAATTGCTGATAGCGATCAATCAATGCAATCGCATAACTTTCAGTCGTACAGGTATTTTCACTGCAAGGTGGCGGACCACCCCTGGCGAGTATCACAGAAAGAGGCAACTCAGATGATTTCCCCTTAATCTTTCGAGTATGATGGGCCAGGATAAACCGCCGGAACTGATTGTGTCCAATCATCCTGTCTTCCCCTTCCCAAAACAACAGGCAAATCCTCGGTGAACGTATTTCTTCCTGTGGAAATAACGTCAGTTGTATTCTTTCCATTCCTGCGTTCAGCGACACAGATTTCTCATCTTCTTTCAGAATATTGGCAAACCATTTACCGGTCCAGCCGACGGCAACCATCACCCCTCCTCCTGCAGGACTCTCTATATTAAAAAACGGAAACGCCTTATCCCCGCTTGATGACCGGCCTTCATTTGGTGTCATATAAATGCTGTTCCCGGTCTTCAATTCGTTGTCATAAGGCCGGAAGTCACTACGAAGCGAATTACAACCATTCGCATAGTGTAAAATGAAGGTTCCGGATTTATTGTATGAAAAGGTATTATCGATAGCGTTAACCTTTTCAATAACAGGCGAGTTTCTTTTTGAATTGTTTGAGAATTTCAATAC
>CAZANK010000408.1:0-3813 GCA_964486235.1 uncultured Prolixibacteraceae bacterium
CCCTTACTCCCTCGTCGTACGGATTGGTATTTCCGGCCCATCTGATGACATTGCCGTCCATCAGGTAAACAGGCGCTGTTTCCGGATTATCCATGTAATTTTTCATCGTGGTTAAATACTCGTCATTGAATTTGGCGGCAGCATGCCTGGCCTCATTCGCTGCATTATAGGCCAACGCCATCTCGTAAGTGTTTAACCGATCGGGGAAATTGGTTGGTTTGCGAAACTCAAACATGTTACTATAGGTGATTTTAGGGGTTTTGTTCTTCAACCCTTGCTTGGTAACCACAAGGACAACCCCGTTTGCCGCCCTTGCACCATAGATGGCCGCTGAAGCCGCATCCTTAAGCACAGAGATACTTTCAATATCCTCCGGATTGATCATGTTAATATCACCTTCTATCCCGTCGATCAAGATATAGGGTGATCCTGAAACGAACGAAGAGCCTGAAATTGAAGTTGCCCCGCGGATATTAAAAGAGGGATCGGTATTGGGTTTTCCGTTCGAGATCGAAACATTCAGGTTCGGGATCAACCCCTGCAAAGCTTGTCCGACATTCGCAACGGCCCTTTTTTCGATCACATCTGAATTCACATGCGCGACCGACCCGGTCAAATTCACTTTCTTTTGCGTTCCATACCCAATTGCGACAACCTCTTCTATCCCAATCGCATCTTCCTCCATCGTCATGTCAATCGTTGGTCTTCCGGATGCGGAAATCTCCCGGGTCCTCATCCCCACAAAAGAAAAAACCAAAACCGCATCCCCGGGAACGTTCGAAATCAAGTAATTCCCGTCTGCATCGGTTACAGTTCCCTGGCTGGTCCCCTTTATCACGACCGTGACTCCGGGTAGTGGCAGTCCTTTGCTGTCTTTCACATGCCCCTTTACCGGCGCATTTCCGGACTGTTGAAAAGAGGTTTCATGGTTGGGCGACAACACGATTTTGCGGTCGATGACCTGAAACTCGATATTTGTCCCTTCAAACAAACGGTCCAGTATCTTCGTAATCTCCTGTTCCTCTGCCTGGATGTTTACCCTTCGGTTCACATCGATCAGTTTTTCATTAAAGAGAAAAAAATAGTTCGACTGGTTCTCAATCGCGTCCAATACCTGAACAAGCTTTGATTGGTGAAAATCAAGGGAAATCGTCGTTCTCTGCGAGTAAGACTCCAGTGCCGGCAATGTTCCGGCGCTTAAAATCATGATAAAAAAGAATATCCTCATTATTCTGAAACATTTTTTAAAGGCATCATCATAACAAGCCTTCGTTTTCATTTTTTTTTTCATACTTTTAGAATGTTAATTATTGTACATTGATAATTAATCGGTCAAAACAGGTGGGCGGTGGAGCGCCCGCCTGTTTTTTTTCATCAGGGACTTAATCCCGTTGGCCTTTTCTTCATTCAGTTCTCTTTTTCGAGGTTAATAGCACGTGTTTTCGACTGAAGCTTCCGTCGGCATTCAACCGGCGGTCACGAATTTCATAACTGATCGGCGAGGTGATCTTTAAAAGACGAAGGACTTCCTCCAGCGGATCATCTTCAAAAACGCCCCGGAATTTATATTCCTTCAAGCCTTCCCCCCGGACCTCGACATCCACGTTATACCACCGGGCGATCCGCCGGGCAAGCTCTTCCATGGAATCGTTCCGGAAAACCAGCTTCCCATCTCTCCAGGCGGTGTATTTCCAGGGCTCCACGCCGGTGCGTTCGATAATTCCGTCTTTTTCGAGAATACGCTCACCGGGTGCCACTTCCAGTATCTTGTTCAGGGCTGCCGATTCAAAAAGCACCTTCCCTTCCTCCAGGATGAGTTCTGTGCTTTGGTCATCGGGCCAAGCCGACAGCGAGAAGCGCGTTCCGACCACCGTGATCTGATTCTTATTGGCGTCGATGGTAAAGGGGTGCCGCTTATCCGTCGCCACATCGAACCAGGCTTCCCCAACCAGTTTGACACGCCTGCTCCCGGAGAATCGGGAGGAATACTGCAACACAGATCCGCTGTTCAACGTGCCGGTGGTTCCATCGGGCAACTCAAAGTTGACGCGGGATCCCCGCGGGGCAAGAAGATGAAGCATCGCTTCCTCCTGCCCTGATTCCGGATGACCCCAGAAGAAATACAAACTTGCGGACAGCAACGGAATAAAAAGAACAGCCGCAACCCTCGATGCCCAACGGAGCACGCGATAAACGGCCTTCTTTTCGTTTCCCGATTGCCTTAACCGGATATCGTGATGAATCTCATGGAGCAGATGGTCCAGATTCCTTTTTTCTTCCGGGATTTGACTTAACGAGCGGGCCAGGTCATTTCTCAAAAAACGGTCAGCTTCGGCACGGCCGGGGTCTGCCAGCTTTTCTGCCAGAATCAGCTCTTCCTGAAGACTGATCGTTCCTTCCTGGTATTTTTGAAACAATATTTCCAAACTTTTTTCCATAAAGCGAATTTACGGGACATTATGCGTTCTTAGTTCCTAATATCCCCGGGAAGAAAAAATCTCATGGGTGAATCTGAAAAAATTTTAAAAATCTTTCAAAAAGATCGCTATTGGAGACGAAACAATGAACCAAAGGTGAATGATTTCGGCTCTCAAAAAAGCGTCAGGCACAATAACACCGCCAGGCCCTCTTTTTTCAAGACGTCACGGATCATGTGCAGCGCATCCGATATCTGGTTATCGACGGCCCCCACGGTGATATTCAGTTCGGCCGCAATTTCTTTGGAAGTCTTGCCTTCGTTGCGCCTTTTCAGAAAGATCTGCTTTTTCCGTCCAGGGAAGGTATCCACAATTTCGTCGACCCGGCTAAGCAGGGAGCGATAATCGATCGAATCGGCGGTATGGTTGTCCGGTTCCGGGAGTTCGCCCTGAAACTCCGCCATGTAGCGCAGCGAGAGGGCACGTTTCCTGAAAAACTTCCGGATTTGATTTAAAGCGATTGTGAAAAGATAGGATTTGAATGAATATTCAGTCTTCAATGATCCCCGGTTTTCCCAAATCCGGACAAACACGTCCTGAACCATTTCTTCCGCTTCATCTGCGGACTTGAGGTATTTCAACGCGAAACCATACAGTTTCTGCCCATACACCTGAAAAAGCGCATCAAATGCCGCAGCGTCGTCCCTTCTCAGTCGTTTAATCAAATCCTCTTCATTCTGCAGGTTGGCCATTCGGACATTTCGTTGGATTTTGAATTGCTAAAATTAAGAATTAGTTTCAGCAAAGCAAAAAATAACGACTCCATGGACAATTCTCAAAAAATTAAGCTGATGATGATCGGGCATAGTTCTTCTTTCGCCGGGAAATGAATGAAGGTGTTCGATGACGGACCTCCTTTGGTAAAAACCCACGCCCAGAGGACGCAGTTTTTCAACTTGTATGAAACGAGCCATGTAAACTACAGTCTGCGCCCAAGGTAACGGTTATTTGGCGAGTTCCATACCGTTGGCAAACGTCTTGAAGCGATGATGTGATACGCAGATTGCAGTTAGTTAAATTGAAAAAATAAACATATAACAAAAGGCACTGCTATTTTTAGAATTGCCGAAGATTCATCGTTTTTCAGTTTCGTTGCTGATATTGTCCAAACTCGATTCGCACCGGTCCGACTAACCCCGACGGCATAAGTTCATCTTCTGCTGAAAAAGCCTGGTGCCCTGACTTGTATTCCGAACGGTCAGGAACACGGCGGACGTTGGTTTTTGTGGTCCATTTGCTTTCGGGCAGTCCGGCATCGCCAATGAGCCGGTTTGCCCAGCAATTAGTGACTTCAATTTTCAGTTCGTTGGTGCCTTCTTTTAAGGAGCCGGTCATA
>CAZANK010000409.1:0-2052 GCA_964486235.1 uncultured Prolixibacteraceae bacterium
ATTCCCGCGAAAAGCACCTTTAACCTGAGATTTCCCTTATGCGGGAATGCGATTGGACTTTCACGGGAAGGCCCTGTAAAGTTACGATTTTTACAGGAAAAAGGAGCAGAATTCGTATCAGGGCTCTGCAAAAACCGGAGTTTTGTGTTTCTTCAAGGTGAAGGTCAACGTCGTTCCCATGTTCACTTTTGAGCGAACCGTAATCGTCCCGCCGTTCATCTCGATAAACTCCCTGCAAAGGATGAGGCCAATCCCGGATCCTTTTTCATGATTGGTCCCGTAGGTCGAAACAGAATTGATTTCCTCGAACAGCGCCGGGACCCTCTCTTTAGGGATGCCCACACCGCTATCGGCGAGGGAAACTTCGATAAAATCTTCCTTGTCTTTCGACGAAACGGTGATCTCCCCGTTTTCACCGGTGAATTTAATCGCGTTCGAAATCAGGTTTCGCAGGATCAGGTTGACCATATTGTGGTCGGCATAAACAGCCACCCCCGGCAAAACAGACGACCTTAACCGGATCTGCTTTCTTTCTGCCGACCGGGCATGTAACAGGATATTATTGTCAACAAGCGAAGCTAAATCCAACTTTTCGGGATGGTAACGGATGTTGTTCTTCTGATTTTTCGCCCAGGACAACAGATTCTCCAGCAAAAAGTACGTTCTTTCGGCCTCATCCCTCAGTTCCCGGATAATCTGCTGCCGCATTTCCTCCGGGAACATCTCCGGGAAATCGGCCAGTTGTCCAACCACATCCTTAAATGCCCCCACCGGATTCCGAAGGTCATGCCCGATAATGGACAAAAACTTATCTTTGGTCGCATTCACCCGGATCAGTTCAAGCCGTTGCTCGTTAATTCGCTGGCTCTTTTCCTGCAACAGGAAACGGGTACGCCGGTTAGAGCGAATATTAATGAGCATAATGATGAAAATGGCAATCAAAAGGCCAATCAGCAGTACCAGATACCGGGTCTGGGTCCGTTGTTTCTTCAGGCTCAGATCTTTTATCTCATTATCCTTCAACAGTAACTGAATTTCCTTGTTCTTCCCGGTCACGTCCAGTTCCCCCCGCAGGCGTGCAAGTTCCCTCACCTGTTCTTCCTTGTACAGGGTATCACGCTTACGGAGGGCGAAATTCAACATATCAAAGGCCTCCTGATATCGCTTCTGATCGGCATAAACAGAGGCTTTCACTTGATAGGCCTTTCCCACAATACCGGGAATCCCGATGGCTCCGCCAACCTGAATTGCAGAGTCGGCTGCCTGCAACGATTTCGGGTAATCTTTCTTATAAAGATAGATGCGTGAAAGGATCAAATGTGACAGTGCAATACCCTCCTTCATCTTCGTCCGTCCGAAAACTCCTAACGCCAACGTCACATTCTTTAAGGACAAATCATGCTCTCCCATCAGCAGATACGTTTCTGCCAGCCCAATCCAACCGTACGACTTATAAAACTCTCCGATGCCGGTGCTGTCGGCCAGTTGTATGGTTCGCTGATAATACCGGACCGCCTGGGCATATTCTTCTTTGTCCTTATAAATCTCCCCAATGTTGTTCGATACGACCGCCAAACCCACAAAATCCTGCTGTTTTTCATAAGACACGAGTGTTCTCGCGTAATAATGCAATGCCAGATCATAGTCTTTCCAGCTATGGTAGTTAACCGCGATATTGTTGTAAATCCTTGAAATCATCCGCTGTTCACCGGTACTTTCATAATATTCCAACGCCTGAAGCAGGTATTTCAATCCGTCAGTGCGGTCGCCCCTGGAGGTAAGAATCGAGCCCAGGTTAAGTCTGGAATTAGCCGCCATCTCGGGAAGGTTTGCCGATTCGGCCATGTTCAGGGCCTCATGGAATAATTCAAAGGCCAGGTCATAATTTCCACCGTTCATGTAATACGCGGCAAGTGAATTAAACCCGATACACAGATACTCGGGAAAATTCAATTTTCGCGCCTGTTCAAGGCCCAGATCGATATACGGTTTGCTTTCATCGAATTTTCCCAGGAGAAGATTGCCCGACCCGAGCAACAGATTCGCATAACA
>CAZANK010000409.1:2152-3809 GCA_964486235.1 uncultured Prolixibacteraceae bacterium
CTTCAAAATTGAATAAATTTACAGCTAAAGTAATCAATTTGTTGGATAGTTGAACAAAAATATTATGAAAGCACCTGGCAGCAGAACCGTGAAAGCCGGTACCCGCAACCCGCGTTCCGCATTCCACCTACCCGATTCCATTCAGTACTGACCCGTTCCCAGCAATACCAACGTGCATGATTCCTCCGGACGAATACCGGCTTTTTTTAGTTTTTCCGCAAATTCCGGATTCTCGGACCCCGGATTAAAAATTACCCTTTCCGGCTTCAAACCAATCACATAATCCATCAAATCATCCTGTTTCTGAGGTCCCAGATAGACAGAAACCGTATCAATCCCTTCAAAAGCTTTTTTTTCTGTCTCAAAAATAACGTCTTCGACCCGTCCCGGACGGGAAGCAAGCGCCACCACTTCATGACCGTAAGCCCGCAGTTTACGGATCGCTTTATTGGAATACCGCTCCGGTTTCTCACTTGCCCCGATAACTAGTGTTCGTTTCATCACAAAGAAATTGATAAAGGTAAATAGTGAAATGGTAAATGATTAAATGGTCAAATCCGTCAGGCCTTGCTCACCAGCGCCACGGCATAAGCAGAGACTCCCTCCCCGCGGCCCTCGAACCCCAGCTTTTCGGTCGTGGTGGCCTTCACCGACACCGCCCCCTGTTCCAGACCCAGCACGCCGGCCAACGTTTCTTCCATCAAAGGAATATAATCCTTCAGCCGGGGTTGCTGTGCCGCAATGGTAATATCGATATTTCCGATGTCATAACCTTTCCCATTGACAAGCGCCCTGGTCCCCTTCAACAAAATTTTGCTGTCAATGTTTTTGAAATCGTCAGAATGATCAGGAAAATGATACCCGATATCTCTCAATCCGGCTGCCCCAAGCAAGGCATCACACGCCGCGTGAATGATCACATCGCCATCTGAATGGGCCACTGTCCCCTTGCTGTGGGGAATATGAATACCGCCCAGCCAGAGGGTCTCTCCTTCTGCAAGACGGTGTACATCATAACCAAATCCAACACGAACCTTCATAGCGTCACGGATCAAAAACTTAATTATCGAAAAAGTTCACCCAAAGATACAAAATGAATCAGGATCGTGGATAAACGATTCAAAATTACAAGAAGTCCCCGAAATCCTAAACAGCCTTCCAAGCATATAACCACATTCCCATTTTCAGGCATCACCAGCATCATAAAAATGCCTTCACAAAAGGGCTTTATTTGGGCAGACAATCGTTATATTTGTACCCAACCACCCCGTGGTCCCTGCATTTTTTTGATCGTTATGGATATTCAAGACTTATACGGCCTTTACCTCAAGCATCCGGTTATCTCGACCGATAGCCGTCACGTTCCGGCAGGATGTATCTTTTTTGCCCTCAAAGGCCAAAACTTTGACGGAAATCAATTCGCGGCCCAATCCCTCGATCAGGGCGCCGCATACGCGGTGGTGGACGATCCGGCAGTCGCCAGGGAGAAACGGTTTATTCTGGTGGGCCATGTTCTGGAGTGTCTGCAAAAACTTGCCGGCTATCACCGGCGAAAACTGAATATCCCGGTAGTGGCCATCACCGGAACAAACGGAAAGACAACCACGAAAGAACTCATTTCAGTTGTACTGAGAAAAAAATACGCGGTTACGGCCAC